>NZ_JBFODV010000293.1:0-42763 GCF_040908495.1 Aeromonas sp. R1-1
AGCAGACCCGCCTGACCCGACTGGTGCACGGAGTGCATCGACTCGATGACATGTAACGGGTGATAAGCACCAAACACGCAAGATGACGGCCAAACAAAAGGGCCCGGCAGCAGTGCCGGGCCCTTTCCATTGGATATCTGCTGATTTGCAGTGAGCCTGAGTCAGCCCTGCTGCTCGGCCGCGTAGAGGGCGGCCCCGATAATGCCCGCCTGATTGAGGCTGGCCGCCGGAATAAGCGGCGCCCGGGTCTCGATGCGATCGACAAACTTATCCAGCTTGGCTGCGCTGCCGCCCCCCAGAATGAAGAGGTCGGGGGAGAAGAGAAACTCGAGGCGCGCCAGATACTTGTTGAAACGCTTGCCCCAACGGTTCCAGGAGAGATCTTCCCGTTTGCGCGCCGCATCGGAGCAGTAGTGCTCGGCGGCCATTCCTTCCAGCATCAGATGGCCCAGCTCGGTGTTGGGCAGCAGATGGCCGTTGACGAAGATGGCGGTGCCGATGCCGGTGCCGACCGTGATGAGGATGATGACCCCCTTGCGATCCTTGCCAGCGCCAAAGCGCATCTCTGCCAGACCGGCGGCATCGGCATCGTTCAGCACATAGCAGGGCTTGCCGGTGACATCGGCAAACAGATGCTCGGCATCGGTCTCAATCCAGCTCTTGTCGATATTGGCGGCACTCTTGGCAACCCCGTTGTGGATAGTGGCGGGAAAGCCGCAGCCCACCGGTCCTTTCCAGTCGAAGTGTTCGACCAGCGCCTTGAGGGTATGGGCGATGGCGGCCGGGGTGGCCGGTTGCGGTGTGGCAATGCGATGGCGCTCGCCAATCAATTCGCCGGTTTTGGTATCGACTAGACAGCCCTTGATCCCTGAGCCTCCAATATCCACTCCCAACATATGCATCAGTGTTGTCCTTGTTGTGTGCCGAGCAGTTTGCAGTGACCACGCTGTTATGGGCACTGCAGGTCGGCAGAGCATGAAAAAAGTGCTGCAATCCGGCAAGGGGCAGATCACTTATGCGTGATCCGACAGACCTTTTTCGATGCAGCGGATCAGCAAACGGGTCTTCTTGTTCTCTTCATCCTGACGCCGGGCAAGGGTGGCCAGCGCCCATTCGATATGTTCGGCCACCATGGGATCGGCGGTGGTCAGCCCCAGTTGCAGGGCGGCGATCACCTCGGGGGTCGCCGGGCCATTGCCAAGGGCGACCGCCAGATTGCGGCGCCAGCGTTGGTAGCCGATGCGGCGGATCGGGCTCCCCTCGGTCTGTTTGAGAAAGTCGCTCTCGCTCCAGCACCACAGCGCCAGCAGGGGCGGGCGGTGCAGGTTGGGGCGGGGGCTGAAGTCGGGTTCCGGGCTGGCGTCTGCGTAGCGATTCCAGGGGCAGATAAGCTGGCAGTCGTCGCAGCCGTAGATGCGGTTGCCCATCAGGGGCCGGAACTCTTCCGGAATAGGGCCGTCATTCTCGATGGTGAGATAGGAGATGCAGCGGCGGCCATCCACCACATAGGGGGCGATAATGGCGCCGGTCGGGCAGATGTTGATGCAGGCGACGCACTTGCCGCACTGCTCCTTCTCCACTGGCTGGTCGAGTGGCAGCGGCAGGTTGAGCAACAGCTCACCGAGAAAGAAGAAGGAGCCAGCCGATTCGTTGAGCAGCAGTGAGTGTTTGCCAACCCAGCCTAGGCCCGCCTTGGCCGCCAGTGGCCGCTCGAGGATGGGGGCGGAGTCAACGAAGGGGCGCCACTCACCCAAGGTCTCTTCAGTGCCTTGAAACAGCTCGGCGCAGCGCGCTTCGATGCGATCACCCAGCTGTTTGAGCCGGTTGCGCAGCACCTTGTGGTAGTCACGGCCGAGAGCATAGCGGCTGATGTAGCCGAGGGTCGGATCGCGCAGGGTAGCGGCGAAGCCCGCCTCGAACGGCAGGTAGTTCATCCGCACCGACAACACCCGCACCGTGCCCGGCAGCAGCTCGTGGGGGCGCGCGCGCATCATGCCGTGGCGCGCCATGTAATCCATGCTGCCGTGATAGCCCGCATCCAGCCAGGCCTGCAATCTCGGCTCTTCGATACGCAGGTCGGTGTCGGTGATGCCCGCTTGGTCAAATCCTAGCTCCCGTGCCCAGAGCTTGATATCGTGGGCCAGCTGGTGGAAGTCAGGTGCGCTCATGTGGCTTGGCCTGGCCGGCGTTTGCTGGCGTGGGTCGATTGATAAGAGGCGGGAGCCGTCATGGTAGAGATCATCAGGGGCGCGTTGGGCACAAAAGAGGGGGGCAGTTTACCACAGGGGCTGTGGCAGACTGAACAGATCCGCGCACTGGAGCGCAACTGGGCCGCGCGTGAGGGGCAACCTCTCTATGCCCTGATGGAGCGAGCCGGTGCCGCGCTGCGCACCTATGCCACCCTGCATTGGCCCGATAGTCGCTGCTGGTGGATCTTCGTCGGCCCCGGTAATAACGGCGGTGATGGCTATGTGCTGGCCCGCCTTGCCCGCCAGATTGGCATCGAGGTGGTGGTGATTGCCGCCAGAGCACCCGACCAGCTGAAGGGGGATGCCAGACGGGCCGCCGATGAGTGGCTGGCGGCCGGTGGCCGGGTCTGGCTGGCCGAGCAGTTTGATGATGCACAACACTCCGCCCCGGATCTGGTGATCGATGCCCTGTTTGGCACCGGCGTCAACACGCCCCTCTCGCCACTACTGACAAAGATCGTCGCAACAATCAATGGCTTGGCTGTGCCCGTGCTGGCGGTGGATCTCCCCTCCGGCCTCAACGGCGATACCGGCCGTGCCATGGGGGCCGTGGTGCAGGCCACTCGCACCCTCACCTTTATCGGTATCAAGCAGGGGATGCTCACCGGCGACGGGGTGGATTGTGTCGGCCAGCTAGACTGCGATCCCCTTGGCGTGACGCCTGATGACACTATGCTGCCCGCCGCCTGGCGTATCGATTATCCGCAGCTGAGCACGCAGGTGACCCCGCGCCCGCGCGCTTCCCACAAGGGCTCTTATGGCAAGGTACTGCTGGTGGGGGGCAATCGCGGCATGCAGGGGGCCATCGTGCTGGCTGCCCGCGCCTGCCTGCGGGCGGGGGCCGGGCTGGTGCGGGTATGTCAGCATCCGGAACATCCGCCGGTCAGCCTCTATCAACCTGAACTGATGAGTCTCACTACCGCAGATGACGAGGGGTGGGCGTCGGTGCGGGTCATTGGCCCCGGGCTCGGTCAGGATGAATGGGGAAGAGCGCAAATCGCTCGTAATCTCACCGATCGGCTGCCACTGGTTTTGGACGCCGATGGATTGAATTGGCTGGCGCAATCTCCCCGCCATCAGGATAATTGGGTGCTCACGCCCCATCCCGGCGAAGCGGCGCGCCTGCTGGGATGCACCATTGCCGAGATTGAAACCGACCGGTTTGCCGCCGTGCAGGCGCTGCAGCGGCGTTATGGCGGTGTGGTGTTGTTAAAAGGGGCGGGAACACTTATTTATGACGGCGAGCGGGTCGCTCTCTGTTGTGAAGGCAATCCCGGCATGGCAAGTGGCGGCATGGGCGATCTGTTATCTGGTATAATCGCCGCCCTTTTGGCCCAGGGCTGGTCTGCCACCATGGCAAGCTGGCTGGGCGCCGTGATCCACGGCGAGGCTGCCGACTTGGCCGCCACCGACGGCGAGCGGGGCATGCTGGCGTCAGATCTGCTGCCGCTGATCCGCAAACTGGTTAATCCCGACACCATTACAAGTTAAAAAGAAGAACATGGCAAAACAGTTGATGATGACACTGCCGGACGAGGCAGCAACCGTGGCACTGGGTGGCCGTCTGGCACAGGCCTGCCAGCAGGCGACCACAGTGTTTTTGCATGGCACGCTTGGCGCCGGTAAAACCACCCTGACCCGCGGCTGGGTGCAGGGCCTTGGCCATCAGGGCAAGGTAAAAAGCCCGACTTACACCCTGGTCGAACCCTATGAGCTCGATGGCTGGCAGGTCTACCATTTTGATCTCTATCGCTTGGCTGATCCGGAAGAGCTGGAATTCATGGGCATTCGGGACTATTTTGCCGCCAACACTCTCTGTCTGGTGGAGTGGTCCGAGAAGGGCGAGGGCTGGTTACCGGCTCCCGACCTGGAAATTACCCTCACTTATGTAGGCGAGCAGCGCGAGGTTCTGATAGAGGCTCGCACTGCTATTGGCGAAGCCATTCTGGAACGGTTGTCATCTACGTGCGCTTGATCCTTGTTATTGCTCTCTCTTTGATGGCGTTACCCTCTTGGGCGAATCAGCTCAAGAGCGTACGAATCTGGCCATCACCGGATAATACCCGGGTGGTGCTCGATATGAGCAGCGCCCCCAATTACAACTACTTCACCCTCACCGGTCCGGATCGGCTGGTGATCGATCTGAAAGGGGCGAGCAACGCCGCCAATCTGGCGCGGATCGAGAACAACAGCGAACTGGTGCGCAAGATCCGCCAGAGCACTCCGCTGGAGAAGGGCGGTCTGCGGCTGGTGATGGATCTCAGCTCCGCCATCAAGCCGGTGGTCTTTCCGCTGGCGCCAGCCGGGCCCTATGGCCACCGTCTGGTCATCGACCTTCCCTATGAAGAGAAGCGCTCGGCGGCTGCGGTGCAGTCCACGCCTGTCGGTGGCAAGGGCAAGGGGGTGGTGATCGCCATCGACCCGGGCCATGGCGGGGAAGACCCGGGCTCCATCGGCCCGCGCCGCACCTACGAGAAGCGGGTCACGCTGGCGGTCTCCCAGAAGCTGGCGGCACTGATCGATCGTGAACCGGGGATGCGTGCCGTGATGACCCGTCGTGGCGACTACTTCGTCGACCTCAACAAGCGCTCCGAGATCGCCCGCAAGGCCAAGGCGGATCTGCTGGTCTCTATCCATGCAGACAGTTTTCATAACTCGACTCCGCGTGGTGCCTCGGTCTGGGTCCTCTCGACCAACCGTGCCAACCGCGAGATGGGCAGCTGGCTGGAGAAGCAGGAGAAGCAGGGCGAGCTGCTGGGCGGTGTCGGCAAGGTGTTGGCGGAATCCGATCCCAACCCCTATCTGGCACAGACCTTCCTCGACCTCTCCATGGACAAGTCCCGTGCCGAAGGATATGACGTCAGCCGCCAGATCCTGCGCTCCATGGGCAAGGTCGCCCGACTGCACAAGAAGGCGCCGGAACACGCCAGTCTGGCGGTGCTGAAGGCGCCGGATATTCCATCCGTGCTGGTCGAAACCGGCTTTATCTCCAACCATGCGGAAGAGAAGCTGCTGGCCACCGCCAGCTATCAGGACCAGCTGGCCCGTGCCATCTTCGAGGGGATCCGCAACTACTACCGCGCCCACCCGACCAAGGGGGCCATGCTGACCGGCAAGGGGCAGGTGAGCCAACCTGTCGCGACCACTCGCCCTGCACCGGTAGCCCGGCAGCCGGTGAGCCAGCCCAGGCAGACACAGTCGCAGCCGGTAGTGACCAACAAGATGCCCGCCACCGTCCGTGACGGCGGTGCTGGGAGCGGCTCTGGCGCCGGGGTGATCAAGCCTTACTCGGCGGCAGCGCAGGAGAGCGGTGCACCGGTCAGCAGTGTGGGCGACTATGACAAATCGCGGATGCTCCGCCATGTGGTCAAACGGGGCGAGAGCCTCTCCCGCCTTGCCGAGAAGCATGGAGTGAGTCAGTCCACTCTGGTGGAGATCAACCAGCTGCGCAGTCGGGATATTCAGATTGGTCAGACCATCTATATTCCCCAGCAGGGGCAGAGCCGCGCTGCCGCCCCCGTTCGCAGTGACGACAAGTCGCAGATGATCCGCCATGTGGTCAAGCGGGGCGAGAGCCTCTCCCGCCTTGCCGAGAAACATGGGGTGAGTCAGGCACGGCTGGTAGAGATCAACAAGCTCAAGTCGCGGAATATTCAGGTAGGGCAGGTGCTCTACATTCCGCAAAACTGACGCACGGGAGCGGGCGATGCCGCTCCCGCTGTTAGCGAATACCATCAGCAAGATTGAAATTCAGGAGTAAATGATGCCGATCCGTATTTTGCCACCCATTCTGGCCAACCAGATTGCAGCCGGAGAGGTGGTGGAGCGGCCCTCTTCTGTGGTGAAAGAGCTGGTGGAAAACAGCCTGGATGCGGGTGCCGACCGGGTCGAGATCGACATCGACAAGGGGGGGGCCAAGCTGATCCGCATCCGTGACAATGGCTGTGGCGTCGCCAAAGACGAGCTGGTGCTGGCGCTGTCGCGTCATGCGACCTCCAAGGTGGCCACGCTGGACGATCTGGAAGGGATCAACAGCCTCGGTTTTCGTGGCGAGGCGCTCGCCTCCATCAGCTCGGTCTCCCGTCTCACTTTCACCTCCCGTACTGCAGATCAGTCCGAAGCCTGGCAAGCCCAGGCGGAAGGGCGGGAGATGAGCGTCACCATCAAGCCGGCAGCCCATCCGGTAGGCACTACGGTGGAGGTGGTGGATCTCTTCTTCAATACCCCGGCGCGGCGCAAGTTCATGCGCAGCGAAAAGACCGAGTTTGCCCATATCGACGAGCTGGTGCGCCGCATCGCGCTCTCCCGCTTCGATGCCACCCTGATCCTGCGCCACAATGGCAAGGTGGTGCGTCAGTACAAGGCCGCCAATACCGTGCCGGAGCAGGAGCGACGTCTCGCCGCCGTTTGCGGCACCCCCTTCATGCACCATGCGCTGGCGGTGGAAAGCGAGCATAGCGACGTGCGTCTGTGGGGCTGGCTGGCGACTCCGGAGGGGGCAAGACCCCAAAACGATCTGCAATACACCTACGTAAACGGCCGGATGATGCGCGACAAGCTCATCAACCACGCCATTCGTCAGGCCTATGACGAGTTGTTGCCTCCCGACCGCTTCGCCGCCTATGTACTCTATATCGAGCTGGATCCCCGTCAGGTGGATGTCAACGTTCACCCAGCCAAGCATGAGGTGCGCTTCCATCAGGCGCGACTGATCCACGACTTTATCTTTCAGGCGCTGTTTACCGCGCTGCGCCGCGAAGGGGTCAGCGCCGCTCATCAGGACGCGCCGCTGGCCGAAACCCTGGTCGAGTTGCCGGTCAGTCCGCAGATTGAATATCCCGGTCAGGCGCCACGCCCGGAGTGGTACGGTGCCGAGCACAGCTACCGGGCACCTGCACAGGTGCGGGAGGGGGGCGGTGGGGCTGGCCGAGCCAGCAATTATCAACCGCACGAGCCCCCAAGCCGGGAGGCGATGCGCGGCATGGGAGCTCTGCTCACTACGCTGCCTATCGCAACTGCGACTGAGGCAGCTCCCGCACAGTCCACCGACACGGTGCCGTCACCCAAACAGGGGGGATGTCGCGCCCTGACACTGGTGGATCAGGCCTACCTGTTGATCGAGCGGGATAATCAGCTGGCGCTGCTCTCGCTGGTGCGCGCCGAGCGGGTGCTGCTGCGCCACTGGCTGCTGGAGACCTGGGGCCAGGGACTGGCGGCCCAGCCACTGTTGCTGCCGGTCTCCTTCAAATTGCCGAAGAATTTGATCGTGCTGGTGACCGAGCAGGAGCGTTTGCTGAAACGGATGGGGCTGGAGTTGAAAAGCGGGGGGCGCGACACCATGATCCTGACTCGGGTGCCGGCTCTGCTGCGCCAGACCGATCTGGTACGTCTGTTACCCGAATTGCTGCAAATTATCGAGGGCGGATCTGACAGTGATGCTGGTCAGCAGGCTGAAGTATTATGCCAATGGCTGGTGGAGCAGGGGATAAGCCGCGAGAAGATATACGATTTTTCAACTGCCAGTCGTCTGCTGACGGAACTTGTGACTGATTTCAGTGACCAACTGGCAGACATTCGCATGGTGCGTCCCCTTTCGTTGGCGACCGTGCTGGAGGAGTTTGAACATGGCGAGTGACTTGCCGACCGCAATTTTTCTGATGGGGCCGACGGCCTCCGGCAAGACGGATCTCGCCATTGAACTGTGTCAGGCATTGCCTTGCGACATCATCAGCGTCGATTCGGCGCTGATCTATCGCGGCATGGATATCGGCACGGCCAAGCCGACCGCTGATGAACTGGCACGTGCCCCGCACCGGCTGATCGACATTCTTGACCCCGCCATGAGCTATTCGGCAGCCGATTTTTGCAAGGATGCCCTGCGGGAGATGAAAGAGATCGCCGACCGTGGCCGCATTCCGCTGCTGGTGGGCGGCACCATGCTCTATTTCAAGGCGCTGCTGGAGGGATTGTCCCCGCTGCCCTCCGCCGATCCCGCCATTCGAGCCGGGATTGAGGAAGAGGCAGCCCGCCTCGGTTGGCAGGCGCTGCACGACGAGCTGGTACGCATTGACCCGGTGGCCGGGGCGCGAATTCACCCCAATGACCCGCAGCGGCTCAGCCGGGCGCTTGAGGTCTACCGTATCAGCGGCAAGACCCTTACCGAGCTGACGCAGGTGCAGGGGGAGGGCTTGCCCTATCGAGTGCAGCAGTTTGCCATCGCCCCGAGCGATCGTGCCGTGCTGCATCAGCGGATCGAACAGCGCTTTGACAAGATGCTGCAAGGTGGCTTTGAACAGGAGGTTCGTGCGCTGATGGCGCGCGGCGATCTGCACCCGGATCTCCCCTCCATTCGCTGTGTGGGTTATCGCCAAATGTGGGACTACCTGTGCGGTGAAGTGGGGTATGATGAGATGCGTTATCGTGGCATTGTTGCCACACGCCAATTGGCAAAACGACAGATGACCTGGTTGCGCGGCTGGCCCGATGTGACCTGGTTGGAATCTGGTGAGTCTGGCAATCTCGACCGCGTGCTTGCTCGCGCTGGTGCGGCTTGACACTCCCTGTATAATCAGGTTGTTATATTGATATTCGGTGTTTAAAAACAACAAACTATAAGGAAAAGAAAAATGGCTAAGGGGCAATCTCTCCAAGACCCGTTTTTGAATGCGCTGCGCCGTGAGCGGATTCCTGTTTCTATCTATTTGGTGAACGGCATCAAACTGCAAGGTCAGATCGAGTCTTTTGACCAGTTTGTTATCCTGCTGAAAAACACCGTGAGCCAGATGGTTTATAAGCACGCCATCTCGACTGTCGTACCGGCCCGTGCCGTCAATCATCACCAGCCCACTCCGGGTGGCGCGGCTGATGAACAGGGTGATGCCGAGGCGTGATATCCCTGGGCGAGTCGACTCGCCAACTCAGATTCATCATGATTCCTGTTAAGGAGCAAGCGCTTGTTTGACCGTTATGAAGCTGGCGAACAGGCCGTTCTGGTGCATGTCAACTTCAGTGATGAGGGTGAGCGGGAGGATCTGGAAGAGCTCAAGATGTTGGTGAGCTCGGCCGGAGTCAATGCGCTGGGGGTAATTACCACCAGTCGCAGTGCGCCCAGTGCCAAATTTTTTGTCGGCAGTGGCAAGGCTGAAGAGATCGCGTCCCAAGTCCAGATGCTGGATGCCGACGTCGTCATCTTCAACCATGCCCTGACCCCTGCCCAGGAGCGCAACCTGGAGCGTCTGTTCCAGTGCCGGGTGGTGGATCGAACCGGCCTGATCCTCGATATCTTTGCCCAGCGCGCCCGAACCCATGAAGGTAAACTGCAGGTCGAACTGGCCCAGTTGCGCCATCTTTCCACTCGTCTGGTGCGAGGCTGGACCCACCTTGAGCGTCAAAAGGGCGGGATCGGTCTGCGTGGCCCGGGTGAAACCCAGCTTGAAACTGACCGACGTCTGCTGCGGGAACGCATCAAGGCGATTTTGCGTCGGCTCGACAAGGTGGCCAAGCAGCGGGAGCAGGGACGCCGCGCCCGCAACCGCAACGAAGTGCCGACGGTGTCACTGGTTGGTTATACCAACGCAGGAAAGTCCACTTTGTTCAACCAACTTACAGCTGCCAGCGTGTATGCTGCCGACCAATTGTTCGCAACTCTGGATCCCACCCTGCGTAAACTGGTGATCCGGGATGTGGGTGATGTGATTTTGGCGGATACAGTTGGATTTATTCGACACTTGCCCCATGATCTGGTCGCGGCCTTCAAGGCTACCCTGCAGGAGACCCGTGAGGCGGATCTGCTGCTGCATGTGGTGGACTGTGCCGATGAGCAGATGCAGGAGAATATCGACTCCGTGCAGCAGGTGTTGGCCGAGATTGAAGCCGATGACAGGCCCCAGCTGATGATCTGCAACAAGATCGACAAGCTGGCGGATCGTCCGGCAGGTCTGGAGCGAGATGACGAGGGGCGCCCGTTGCGCGTCTGGTTGTCGGCCCAGACTGGTGAAGGTTGTGAGCATCTGTTTACGGCGCTGACCGAATTGCTGGCTGGCTCCATGGTGCATCACACCCTGCAGTTGCCTCCTTCTGCCGCGAGATTGCGCAGTGCGCTCTATCAGCTGAAAGGGATTGAGCAGGAAGGTTTTAGCGAGGAGGGTGATTTCGTGCTGGAAGTCCGCTTGCAAGTGGCCGACTGGAACCGCCTCGTGAAACAGGAAGGTGAGAGTTTACAACGCTTTATCAGGCATTGATTCGTTGATGAAGATGAACCCTTAGGGGCTTCGCAACGTATGATGGCCCGATAGAGATGATATCCATCCGCATGTATTAATGGAGACGCTGATGGCTTGGAATGAGCCTGGTAACAACGGCAAAGACCGTGACCCTTGGGGGAATAACGGCAAGAATCAGGGACCCCCTGATCTGGATGAAATGCTGCGCAAAGTGAGTCGCCGTTTCGGTGGCTTGTTTGGTGGCGGCAAATCTGGCGGCGATGTAGGTCGCTTTGGTATCTCCATCGCGCTGGTTGTGGCTGTGGTGGTGTGGGTCGTCAGCGGCTTCTACACCATTCGCGAAGCGGAGCGTGGTGCCGTGCTGCGGTTTGGCAAGTTTTCCCATATTGTCGAGCCGGGCCTGCGCTGGAAGCCGACCTTTATCGATCAGGTGATCCCGGTGGACGTCGAGTCCGTGCGCTCCCTGCCTGCCTCCGGTTTCATGCTGACTCAGGATGAGAACGTGGTACGGGTCGAGATGGACGTGCAGTACCGTGTGGTCAATCCCGAGCAGTATCTGTTCAGCGTGACCAATGCCGACGAGAGTCTGGGTCAGGCCACCGATAGCGCCCTGCGCTACGTGGTGGGTCATACCCGGATGGATGACGTGCTGACCACCGGTCGTGAGAAGGTGCGTCAGGAGACCTGGCAGGTGATCGATGGCATCATCGAGCCCTACCAGATGGGTCTGCAGATCGTCGACGTCAACTTCCTGCCGGCGCGTCCGCCGGAAGAGGTGAAAGACGCCTTTGATGACGCCATCTCCGCTCAGGAAGATGAACAGCGCTTCATTCGTGAAGCAGAAGCCTATGCCCGTGAAGTGGAGCCCAAGGCCCGTGGTCAGGTGAAGCGTCTGGAGCAGGAAGCGGAAGCTTACAAGTCCCAGATCGTGTTGAAAGCCCAGGGTGAAGTTGCTCGCTTCAACGAGCTGCTGCCCCAGTATCTGGCTGCCCCCGAGCTGACCCGTGAGCGTATCTATCTGGAAACCATGGAAGAGCTCTATCAGCAGGCCAACAAGGTGGTGGTCGACATGCCGGCTGGCAACAACAGCATGATCTACCTGCCGCTCGACAAGCTGTCTGGCAAGCCGAAGGTAACCCAGTCTGATCGTGCCACTGCCGCCCCGGTCACAGAGCAGGTCCCCGTTTCCAACGAGGGTGCCAACTCTACCCCGACAATGCCGCTGCGTAGCGGTGACCGCTTCAGCTCAGGGAGAAACTGATAGATGAAAAAGCTAGCTATTGGTGCAATCGCTGTCGCGGCCATGGTCTGCTTCTCCTCTGTCTTTATCGTTGATGAAGGTCAGAAGGGGATTGTGGTGCAGTTTGGCAAGGTGAAGCGGGTTGACTCCGGTGAACCCCGCCTCTATGAGCCGGGCCTGCACTTCAAGGTGCCGCTCATCGACCAGGTTCGCAAGATGGATGCCCGCATCCAGACCATTGACAGCCAGGCCGACCGTTTTGTCACCTCCGAGAAGAAAGACCTGATCATCGACTCCTACGTGAAGTGGAAGATCGAGGACTTCTCCAAGTACTACCTGGCAACCGGTGGTGGCAACAAGCTGCAGGCTGAAGACCTGCTCAAGCGCAAGATCAACAACGGTCTGCGTTCCGAGATTGGTAACCGTACCATCAAGGACATCGTCTCCGGTGAGCGCAGTACCGTGATGGAAGATGCCCTGAAGAAGATGGCGCGCTCCTCCGAGCTCGGTATCAAGGTGGTGGATGTGCGGATCAAGCAGATCAACCTGCCGGTGGAAGTCTCCAACTCCATCTACCAGCGGATGCGTGCCGAGCGAACCGCAGTTGCCCGTGAGCACCGCTCTCAGGGTCGCGAGAAGGCTGAAATCCTGCGTGCCGATATCGACCGCAAGGTAACCGTTATGATCGCTGACGCCGAGAGTAACGCTCGCCAGCTGCGCGGTGAAGGGGATGCGGAAGCCGCCAAGATCTATGCCGACAGCTACAAGAAAGACCCCGAGTTTTTCAGCTTCGTGCGTAGCATGGAGGCCTATCGCAAGAGCTTTGCCGGTGGCAACGACCTGATGGTGCTCAAGCCGGACAGCGAGTTCTTCCGTTACCTCAAGTCTCCTCACGGCACCAAGCAGTAATCGCCACGAGGTCACATTCAAAGGGTCTGCATTGTCAGACCCTTTTGTTTTTGGTGCCAATGCCAGCCGTCGATCCAGGGGGCTGGTTGCATTGAAGGAGGTCGGATGCTGACATCCATGCTGATGGGGTTGGGATTGCTGCTGTTTTTCGAGGGGCTCGGCCCGTTGTTGATGCCCAGGGCATGGCAGCAGATGTTGCGGCTGCTGAGCGATCAGCCACCGGAGCAGTTGCGCCGTATCGGCGGCTCGCTAGTGGTGGCGGGTAGCGTGATCCTCTGGATGCTGAGTCGCTGAGTCTGGCGCAATGCACTGTCCAGCAGATAGCAGACAATAAAAAAGAGGCCGAAGGCCTCTTTTTTCATCCATGTCGTTTACTCAGGCACTGCGCTGCACGGCCATGTGGGCCAGTGTTTCCAGCGCGTGCTTGTGCTGGGAGTCAGGCAGGATGGCGAGCGCGGCAATGGCCTTGTCGGCCTCTTCCCTGGCACGCATGCGGGAGTACTCCAGCGCGCCGGTACGATCGAGAATGGCCAGGATCTGCTCAAGATGCTCCATGCCGTTGCGGTGCTCGATGGCATCGCGCACCAGCTGGCGCTCTTCCGGTGTACCCACTTCCATGGCGTGCAGCAGCGGCAGGGTCGGTTTGCCTTCGGCCAGATCGTCGCCGACGTTCTTGCCCATCTCTTCGCTCTGGGAGCAGTAGTCCATTACGTCATCGATGATCTGGAACGCAGTGCCCAGATACTTGCCGTAATCGGTCATGGCCTGCTCGACGGGCTCGGGCTGATGAGTCAGCACGGCGGCGAGTCGGGTAGCGGCCTCGAACAGCTTGGCGGTCTTGCAGTAGATGACCGTCATGTAGCTCTCTTCGGTGGTATCCGGGTCGTTGCAGTTCATCAGCTGCAACACTTCTCCTTCGGCTATGGTGTTGGTGGCATCCGAGAGGATCTCCATCACCCGCAGGTTGGAGAGTTCGGCCATCATCTGGAAGGAGCGGCTATAGAGGTAGTCACCGACCAGCACGCTGGCAGCATTGCCAAACATGGCGTTGGCGGTCTCCCGGCCGCGGCGCAGGTCGGATTCGTCGACCACGTCGTCATGCAGCAGGGTAGAGGTGTGAATGAATTCGATGATGGCGGCCAGTTTCAGGTGATCCTCACCCTCATAGCCCAGCGCACGCGCAGCCATCACGGTCAGCATGGGGCGCATCCGTTTCCCGCCGGCGCTGACAATGTAGAAACCCAGCTGATTAATCAGACTAACGTCGGACTGGAGTCGGGCCAGGATCAGTTCATTGACCGCCGTCATGTCGGCGGCACAGAGCGCACGGATAGTCTGTTGGTCCATAAGTCTCGTAACGTGACAGCAGCAATAACTGCGATTTTAGTAATGGCAGGGATTCTACACGATTTCACAATGGGTTACAGTTAGGCGTTTATCCACGGCGGCAGATATGCGCACAAAATAAACTTTTTGCTAAATTGGCCTTGCCTGAGCAGATCGATTTGCGTAGAATGCCCGCCCATTGTTATAGGTTTTTGCGCATGTCTAGCCTTGAGCAAAAGACATGCCTTTACGGAGTTAATCAAATGTACGCGGTATTCCAAAGCGGCGGAAAACAACACCGTGTGGCCGAAGGTCAAATCGTTCGTCTGGAAAAGCTGAACGTTGAGACTGGCGCTACCATCGACTTCAACGAAGTTCTGATGGTTGCTGCAGGCGACACTTTTAAAGTAGGTGCTCCTTTCGTTGAAGGTGGCAAGGTTGTAGCTGAAGTTGTGGCTCACGGCCGTGGCGAGAAAGTGACTATCGTCAAGTTCCGTCGTCGTAAGCACCATCGTAAGCAAGCGGGCCACCGTCAGTGGTTCACTGAAGTCAAAATCACTGGCATCAGCGCTTAATTAGAGGAGTCCGATAAATGGCACACAAAAAAGCTGGCGGTTCATCCCGCAACGGTCGCGATTCTGAAGCTAAACGCCTGGGCGTGAAGCGTTTCGGCGGCGAAACAGTTCTGGCTGGCAGCATCATCGTTCGTCAACGTGGTACCAAGTTCCACGCTGGCACCAACGTTGGTCTGGGCAAGGATCACACCCTGTTCGCTACCGCGACTGGTAAAATCCTGTTCGAAGTTAAAGGTCCGCTGAATCGTAAGTACGTTAGCATCGTTGCTGAGTAATTACGGACCGCAAGGATCCGAAGCCCCGCCAACAGGCGGGGCTTTTGTTTTTCTGACGTCTTTCTGATGTCGTTGACGAAAAAACGGAACGCAGCTGACTTTGGCTCTGACGGGCATGATTGGCAAGATGCGTATCGCCCGCAGGGGTCTGTACCACTATAATTGCGTATCGGTTTTTCGAATTAAGGTGACGGTTACCTATGAAGTTTGTTGATGAAGTCCAGATTCGAGTCGATGCCGGTGACGGTGGTAACGGTTGTGTAAGCTTTCGCCGTGAAAAATATATTCCCAACGGTGGTCCGGACGGCGGTGACGGCGGTGACGGTGGCGACGTATATCTGATCGCCGACGAGAACCTCAATACCCTGATCGACTACCGTTTCGAGCGTTTCCATGCTGCCGAGCGCGGTGAGAATGGCCAGAGCGCCAACTGTACCGGTCGCCGCGGCAAGGACAAGATCCTGCGTGTGCCGGTCGGTACCCGAGCGACCGATGAAGATACCGGTGAACTGCTGGGGGATCTGACCCACCACGAGCAGAAGCTGCTGGTTGCCAAAGGTGGTTTCCACGGTCTGGGCAACACCCGCTTCAAGAGCTCCGTCAACCGTGCTCCCCGCCAGAAGAGTAACGGTACTCCGGGTGAAGTGCGTACCCTGAAGCTGGAGCTGCTGCTGCTGGCCGATGTCGGCATGCTGGGTCTGCCCAACGCAGGCAAGTCTACCTTTATTCGCGCCGTTTCTGCGGCTCGCCCGAAAGTGGCTGATTACCCCTTCACTACCCTGGTACCGAATCTGGGTGTGGTGCGTGGTGAAAACTCCCGCTCCTTCGTGATCGCCGATATCCCGGGTCTGATCGAAGGCGCTGCCGAAGGTGCAGGTCTGGGTATCCGCTTCCTGAAACACCTCGAGCGTTGCCGCGTGCTAATCCACCTGGTGGATATCTGCCCGGTTGATGGCTCCGATCCTGCTGAAAATGCCGTGACCATCGTCAAGGAGCTGGAGAAGTACAGCCCGGAACTGGCTGGCAAGCCGCGCTGGTTGGTGTTTAACAAGATGGACCTGATCCTGGAAGAAGAAGCCCAGGAGGTGATGGATCGCGTCAAGGCGGCCCTGAACCACGAAGGTCCGGTCTATGCCATCACTGCCATCAGCAAGGAAGGCACCAAGAAGGTCTGCTACGACATTCTGGATCTGCTGGATACCATGCCCCGTCAGCTGGCGGAAGATGCCAAAGACGCCATCGAGAAGGTGGAGTTCAAGTGGGACGACTACCACAAGAACCAGTTGGCCAAGGCTGAAGCGGAAGCTCTGGCTGCCTCTCTTGCCTTCGATGAAGGGCTTGATGATGACGATTGGGATGACGACGAAGATGATGGCGTTGAAGTCATCTACGTCCGTGACTGATCCCCGTCACTCTCATTGAAAACCGGAGCCTGAACAGGCTCCGGTTTTTTTATGTCTATCGAGCAGCAACTCATTAGGTATATTTGTGATGTCACTTATTGCCTGCTACTGATAACCGATTATACTGCCCACCAAAATTAACAATGACGAAACAATTATCTGGCGATGTCGATTGAATCGATATGCGCCGCTGTATCTTATTATTTTAATGGAAGGTTTGCCTGTGGAGGTATTTATGCGCAGATTTCTGCCTTAAGGGCTTGTTTGTGCATTTTTTTAGAGTATTCTTGCGCCCGTTTTGTCGGTTAATGCATGAATACGCAGGTTGGCCGGGCTAGGGAAAAGTAACATTAGGGCAGTCATATCATGTTGGAAAAGAGTCTCGAAGCACCTGCGGTCAATAATCGCCGTAATTTGTTGATGTTTCTGGTTCCGTCACTTATCGGGATCCTGCTGTTCATGACGCCGGTCGTCTATGACGGTAACGTCACCATCCCGGTGGCCGTGCTGGCCAAGCTGGTACAGCGCGTTTTTGCCGATTATCTGGTCGCCATGGTCAGTGCGGTGATCACCACCACCATGCTGATGACGCTGATTGCCTGGCTGTTCAAGCCAGCGATTCTGGTGCGTCGTCCTTTCCTCAACAGTTTGTTCAATGTCTCCCCTTTCTGGGCCTGCGTGCGGGTATTGGGCGGTATCTTCGTGCTGCTGACCTTCTTCCAGGTGGGGCCTGAGGTGCTTTACTCCGGCGCAACCGGTGGACTGGTGCTCAACGATCTGCTGCCGGTGCTGTTCTCGGTATTCATTTTTGCCGGCCTGCTGCTGCCGTTGCTGCTCGATTTCGGGCTGCTGGAATTTGTGGGCACCATGATGACCCGCATCATGCGTCCGGTGTTCCGGTTGCCGGGCCGCTCCGCAGTGGACTGCTTTGCCTCCTGGCTTGGCGATGGCAGCGTCGGCATCCTGCTGACCAGCAAGCAATACGAAGGGAAGTTCTATACCCAGCGTGAAGCCGCGGTGATTGGCACCACTTTCTCTGCGGTCTCCATCACCTTCTGTCTGGTGGTGATCTCCCAGGTGAAGCTGGAGCACATGTTCGTCCCCTTCTACCTGACCGTCTGTCTTGCGGGGGTGGTCGCCGCTATCGTGGTGCCGCGTTTGCCGCCACTTTGCTGGAAGAAGGACATCTATGCCGATGGCACTCCCCTGTGCCGCAAGCAGGAAGCCGTGCCGCACCAGCACAGCGTAATGAGCTATGGTTTCGAGCGTGCCCTGACCAAGGCTGACAGCATGACTGATCTCGGCGCAGTCGCACGGGAAGGGGTGAAGAATGCACTGGATATGGTGTTTGGCGTGCTGCCGGTGGTGATGGCGATCGGTACCTGTGCCCTGATGCTGGCCGAACATACCCCTATCTTCAACTGGCTTGGCGCCCCGTTTGTCCCCTTGCTGGAGCTGCTGCAACTGCCGGAGGCGGAAGCGGCTTCCAAGACCATCATGGTCGGTTTTGCCGACATGTTCATTCCGGCTGTGCTGGCCTCGACCATCGAGAGCGACATGACCCGCTTCGTGATTGCCGCCATGTCGGTAACCCAGCTGATCTATATGTCGGAAGTAGGCGCCCTGCTGCTGGGCAGCAAGATCCCGGTCAAGTTGTGGGAGCTGTTTGTTATCTTCCTGCTGCGCACTCTGGTCACCTTGCCGGTTATCGCCGGGGTGGCACACCTGCTGTTCTAAGGACGCAACGTAGTGAAAAACGGTCAACCTCGGTTGACCGTTTTTTTATGGCTTTTCCTCTTTTCTCCGGGCTTGATGGATGACGCGGGTTATTCGCAAAACGTCCTGCCTTGCAAGGTGTGGGTCATTCGTCGTGGGCTGAGTGTGGGTAACAAGAGAGAAGGGCCTGCGGGTCCTTGCTCATCAATGTCCCTGCGGGTGGGGCTGTGCCGGCTTGCGGGGACACTGCACCAGCAGGGTATGGATGGTGAAGGTGCTGATCTGGGGGAAGCTCGGGCTAAATCCCCTCATCGGGTCGGTGCCCCCCATGCTCATCTGAACCTTGGTGAAGGTGTGCTGGCTGCGATCGGTTTCCTGATAGCCCTGCGGACAGCTCAAGCTTGCCTGTTGCTGGCAATCATCCGGCGCACTGCACTCGATCTGGAATCGTTGCAGCGAGGAATCTGCGGAGGTGAGCTCAGTGACAGTGACAGTGACAGTGGCGGGGGCGCAACCGGACAGCAATATACTGCCCAGCAGGACAATTCTCTGTGACATAAAAGGCGCGTGCTCTGTGGGACATGAAAAGGGGGGAGCGTGCCAGCCGGACCCTTGGTATCCCGCGCCGGCCGCCCTATGGGTTAGCGTGACGTTATGCTCAGATCGGACACTGGATGGTTAACGAGTGGACCGTGTTGGCGATGCTATAGGGCTTGGCAGCTTGGTAGATTTTCTTCTCCTTGTCATAGCTTCCCCCCAGATACTGGGTGCTGTAGAGCGTCTGCTGGCGGCGGTCGGTCTCCTTGTAACCTTGCGGGCAGGTCTGGTTGGCCTGCTGGAAGCAGGCTTTCATGCTGCTGCACTCGATGTAGAAGCCGCGCTGGCTGGGATCGGCAAGGTGCATCGGGGTGACGGTGGGGGTGGGGGGAGACAACAGGGCGCAACCGGACAGCGTCAGTGCGCCCAGCAGAACGAGATGTTTTGACATAGATAACCTGAACAGTGTGGTGTGACAAAGAGTGAGGGGGAGTCTGTTGCTCCCCCTTCGCTATAGGGGCACCGTTATAACCAGCCCGGGGCGCTCAGGCCAGCCCGCAAATGTAAGAAAATATGATCCACCCCCGGGCTTGCGCGGCCAGCAGGATGAGCGTTCAAACAATACTTGCCTGAGATTTGTTCCGTTCGATTGCTGCCGCTTGGCAGGCAGAGTGTGGCAGGAGATAGTGATTCATTCAGGTATCCCGTGCTACATTGCCCCACTTGTTACTGGCCTGTAAATCAATGGAGTGACCCATGTCTGCCATCCCCTATTCCGCGCTCGATCTGGTGCCTGTTGCCGAAGGTTCCGTGCCTGCCGAGTCGTTTCGCCGTTCACGGGATCTTGCCCGCCATGCCGAGGGTTGGGGTTACCAGCGCTACTGGCTGGCCGAACATCACAACATGCCGGGCATTGCCAGTGCCGCCACCTCGGTGCTGATCGGCCATCTGGCCGAAGCCACCACCACTCTGCGGATCGGCGCGGGTGGCATCATGCTGCCGAACCACTCGCCGCTGGTGATTGCCGAACAGTTTGGCACTTTGGCTTCTCTCTATCCCGACCGCATCGACCTTGGCCTTGGCCGCGCCCCTGGGACCGATCAGCGCACCATGCGGGCGCTACGACGTATGCGCAGCGGTGAGGCGGATGATTTCCCAGCCGATGTGCGTGAGCTGATGAGCTACTTTGGCGACGAGATTGGCGCGGTGCAGGCGGTGCCCGGTCAGGGGCTGCATCTGCCCATCTGGCTGCTGGGCTCCAGCCTCTACAGCGCGCAACTTGCAGCGGCGATGGGCTTGCCATTCGGTTTTGCTTCCCATTTCGCGCCCGCCATGTTGCTGCAGGCGCTGGAGATCTACCGCAGCCAGTATCGCCCCTCCGCTCGCTGGCCCAAGCCCCATGCGGTGGTCTGCATCAACATGATCGCCGCCGACAGCGAGCGTGAGGCCCGCTTCCAGTTCACTACCGTGCAGCAGCAGTTCTTGCGCCTTCATCGCGGTGATGCGGGAAAGCTGCCCGCGCCGGTCGTCCAGCTTGGTGACGAGTGGGCGCCCCGTGAGCTGATGGCGATGGAGCAGACCTTGGCCCGCTCGCTAGTGGGCAACCCGGAGCAGGTTCGTCATGGACTCAAGGCGCTGCTGGCGGAAACCCATGCCGATGAGCTGATGTTCAATGGCCCCATCGTCGATCATCAGGCCCGACTGCGCTCCTTTGAAATTGCCGCCGAGCTGATGCAGAGCCTGTGATTACACATCCGGGCACATCTGCATGTGTGCCAGAGCTTGACCTTATATCTCTTTATATTTATTCAACTAATTGATTTTAAAGAGTTGTCAGGTTGATGTCGGCCATCTGTCGTGTCACCTTTCGCGGCGCAAGCCCTATGCTGGCCCTGTCAATTACCACAAGGAGTTTGAGATGATCGTCAGGAAGTTGAGATTGCAACGGGGTTGGTCTCAGGATCAGTTGGCAACGTTGACTGGTTTGAGTGTCCGCACTATCCAGCGGATCGAGCAGGGGCAGCAACCCGGACTGGAATCTCTCAAGGCCCTGGCCGCCGTCTTTGAACTCGATGTGGCTCAACTGGATGGATCAGAGCAACAGGAGCGCGAGATGAGAGGAAGTGACATTATGGGTCAGGATGCGGTGCAGGTATCTGCAGAGGAGCGGGCGGCAATGCGCTATGTGGAGGAGCTCAAGGGCTTCTATCACCATGTCGCCAGCTACGTGGTGGTGATCTGCGGGCTGTTTGTCATCAACTACCTGAGCAATCCGGAGTACATCTGGGCCTGGTGGCCAACCCTGGGATGGGGGCTGGGACTTGCCTCCCATGCTGTTCGGGTGTTTCAGCCCTTCAAGCTGTTTGGCCCCGAGTGGGAGCGGCGCCAGATCGAGAAACGGTTGGGGCGCAAGTTGTAATCTCAAAGCAGTCACATATCTGCCCATATTTATAGGATAGTCTCATAACTAATATCCATGAGTATGGGCTCATCCAAAAATGTGACATGATTGTATTTTGATATGAAGGCTGAAAAAATTTTTCTCGCGAATATTTGGTTTTTAAATAAAGTTTATAGGTAGCGCTCACCATTTGATGACATTGTTTTATTTATTAAGGACGATGACATGTTGCTTATTCAAATTGTAACTGAGACTCCTATATGGGTCTGGATTTTGTTTGTATTTCTCATAACCACAGGCATAAATGCATTAAGTGATAGAGAAACAAACATTGAAGGGTTATTCATTATGCCATTGTTTTTTCTCCTCTGGGGAGGATTCACAGTGATTGATAATCTGGCTTTTTTGTTCTGTGGCTTTGCTTCGATGATGTCAGGGTTAATAGCTGGCTCTTATATTGGCTGGCGCCACTTTAGCGATGGACCTCAGCTGAAGCGTAAAGAAGGTACTCATTTAATTATCTGGCCCGGTACATCATGGGTCCTCGTTTTCGTAATAATTACTTTCATTATAAAGTATGCGTTGAATGCTTTTTTAAATATGGAGCCTTCTTTAAGATTCTCATTATGGTTTAATATCATCTTTGGTGTTTCAAGTGGATTGATTAGTGGGGTTCTTTGGGGCCGCACAGTGAATTTTTACTTAACATATCGAAAGACCTATTTATGTGGCTAACTATGCTCAAAATAACTTGATTACAGTTAAAAGTTAAAACCATTAAATGATCTGCTTTAATAATATTATTCGTCATGTATCAGTTAATATTATATTGGTATAAAAGTTCGCTGTACGAACGGCAAGCCTTTACTTAATTAGTGAAAATTATCGGTTATTAATGTAAATAGCAGAGTAAGAGAGCCCGGCAAGTTGCCGGGCTCTCTTTTTGGTTCAGGTCTTTGCAATCACTGCCCTAGCTGGCGTGAGTGGGGCAGGGGGTGGCAAAGAGGGCATCATCCTCGTAGCGCCACAGGGTGAGGCTGTTGCCCCAGACACAGCCGGTATCGAGCGCCTTGATATCGCTCTTGCCGGTGTTGCCCATCAGGGCTGCCCAGTGGCCGAACACCAGAATGGGGTCGTCCACGTGATGCTCGCGCTGCTCGAACCAGGGCCGCAGGCCCGGGGTCGACTCCTTGGGGCCCTTCTTGCATTTGAAGTCGAGACGACCGTCGAAATAGCAGAAGCGCATCCGGGTGAAGGTGTTGATGATGTAGCGGTAGCGGTCGATCCCGACCAGATCATCTTTCCAGCCATCGGGCTGGTCGCCGTACATGTTGTGCAGCAGCCAGCTGTACTGGTCTCCGCGCAGCAGGCTCTCTACCTCGCGGGCGCAGTTGCGCGCGGTGCGGACATCCCATGCGGGGGAGATCCCGGCATGCACCATCATGATGGGCAGGTCCGGATGTTCGGCCAGCAGCGGGCGGTGGCGCAGCCACTCCAGCAGTTCATCCCGATCAGGGGCATCCATCAGGCTTTGCAGCTTGTCTTTCTTCTTGAGCGGTGCAACGCCATCGGCGACCGCCAGCAGGTGCAGGTCGTGGTTGCCTAGCACGGTAACGGCGCGGTTGCCCAGCCCTTTGACAAAACGCAGGGTATTGAGGGAGTCCGGGCCGCGGGCGACCAGATCGCCGCAGAGCCAGAGCACGTCATTTTCGGGATCGAACGCGGCAAGATCCAGCAGACGGCGCAAGTCGTCGTAACAGCCCTGGATGTCACCGACAAAACAGTTCGCCATGAAACCTCAGTTGATAATATTGGGGATGGCCAGCGTGAAGGGGGCGATAGGCGCCTCGAACTGCTGACCAGAGCCATCTTGCAGGGTATAGCTCCCTTCCATCACCCCAAGCGGGGTCGCCAGCGGCACGCCGCTCTGGTAGCGGTAGGTCTCACCTTCGGCAATGACGGGTTGTTCCCCGACCACGCCCGAGCCTGCCACTTCCAGCATCTTGCCATTGGCATCGGTGATGAGCCAGCGCCGATGCAGCAGTTGCACCGGGCCGGGCCCCAGATTCTCAATCTCGATCAGATAGTGAAACTGGTAAGGGTCTTTGCTATCCGCCACATACGAGGGGTATGGGCGGACAACGATGTGCGGGAGTGCCACCGGATCAGGCCTTTGGCTGATCTGCCAGCCAGTTGGCGATCATGACAAACTGCTCGAGGGAGAGATTCTCCGGGCGCAGGTTGCCATCGATACCAAGCTCGGTCAGCTGGGCGTCGGTGATGAAGTTGGAGAAGCTGTTGCGGATGGTCTTGCGACGCTGGCCAAAGCCCTCGGTACAGACGCGATTCAGACAGCGAATGTCTTTCGCGACTATGGTCGGATTCTTGTGCGGGATCAGGCGAACTACGGCCGAGTCCACCTTTGGCGCCGGTTTGAAGGCGCCCGGGCCCACTTCCAGTACCGGCACCACCTGGCAGTAGTACTGGGTCATCACGCTCAGGCGGCCATAAGCCTTGCTGCCCGGGCCTGCGGCCAGACGCAACACCACTTCCTTTTGCAGCATGAAGTGCATGTCCTCTACCCGATCAGCGAACTCGCACAGGTGGAAGATGAGCGGGGTGGAGATGTTGTAGGGCAGGTTGCCGAAGATGCGCAGCGGCCCCTTGCCTTCACCCATCAGGGTGCCGAAGTCGAAACGCATGGCGTCCGCTTCGATGACGGTCAACTTGTCTTTGAGGGTCGGGTGCTCGCGCAGGCGAGCTGCCAGGTCCCGGTCAAGCTCGACCACGGTCATTTTGTCCATCTGGGCGGCGACTGGCTCGGTCAGCGCGGCCAGACCCGGACCGATCTCCACCAGATTCTGACCCGGCTGCGGGTTGATGGCGGCGACGATCTGATCGATCACATACCGGTCGTGCAAGAAGTTCTGACCGAAACGCTTACGGGCCGTGTGGCCCATGTGCACCTTACTGCTCATATCTTTTTTTCTCTACCATCTTGATGGCGTGGTTAATCGCGGTGACAAGGCTGCCCGGATCGGCCAGGCCCTTGCCTGCCAGATCCAGCGCGGTGCCGTGATCCACCGAAGTGCGGATGAAGGGAAGCCCCAGGGTGATATTGACCGAACTGCCGAAGCCCTTGTATTTGAGCACAGGCAGCCCCTGGTCGTGGTACATGGCGAGTACCGCATCCGCATCCTTGAGGTATTTCTCCTGGAACAGGGTGTCGGCCGGCAATGGGCCGACCAGATCGATCCCTTCCTGGCGCAGGGTGACCAGGGCGGGTTCGATCACGTCAATCTCTTCACGTCCGAGATGGCCACCTTCCCCGGCGTGGGGGTTGAGGCCGCAGACGTAAATACGGGGTTTGGCGATACCAAACTTGGTGGCGAGATCCTCGTTGAGGATCCGGATCACCTTGCCGAGGCGATCTTCGGTGATGGCCATCGCTACATAGGCCAGCGGAATATGGGTAGTCGCCAGTGCGACCCGCAGCCCCTCGGTTGCCAGCATCATTACCACATCGGCAGTGTTGGATTGTTGGGCAAAGAACTCGGTGTGGCCGCTGAACGAGACCCCGGCCTGGTTGATGATCCCCTTGTGCACCGGCCCGGTCACCACGGCGGCAAATTCGCCGCTCATGTTGCCATCGCAGGCACGCTGCAGGGTCGCTAGCACATAGGCGCCATTGCCTTCGTTCAGCTCGCCCGGCACCACGGGGGCGCCGAGGGTGACCGGACAGACGGTCAGGGTGCCCGCCCGCTGGGGGCGGGCAGGGGTGGCGGCATCGTAGGGCTCAAGCTCGATGCTGAGCCCAAGCTGAGCTGCCCGCTCGCGCAGCAGCGCCGGATCGGCGATCACCACCAACTGGTGGGGCCAATCCTGCTGGGCAATCTGCAGCACTAAGTCCGGGCCGATCCCGGCCGGTTCGCCCGGGGTAACGGCAAGGCGACGGCAGCTCATCAGCTACCGGCTCCTTCGATCTGGATGTAGGCCTCGTCACGCAGCTCATCCAGCCACGCTTGGGACTCTTCCACGAAGCGGCGATTGTAGATCAGCTGGTAGGCGCGCTGCTCCTGAGCTTTGTCGGTCGCATCCTGGCTGCGGCGATCTTCCACCTGCACGATGTGCCAGCCGTGGCTGGTACGGAACGGGGCACTGATCTGGCCTGGTTGCAGACGGTTGACCATGTCGCGGAACTCGGGGACATAGACGTTGGGATCAGACCAGCCCAGTTCGCCACCCTGCACCGCAGAGCCCGGATCTTCGGAGTACTTCTCCGCCATGCTGGCGAAGCTTGCCTTGCCGCTCTTGATGTCGTGCAGAATGCCGTCCAGCATCCCCTTGGCTTTCTCTTCGCTCAAGATGATGGAGGGCTTGATCAGGATATGACGGGCCTTCACCTCGGTCTGCATCACTTGCTGCTGACCCTTGGTGTCGAACACCTTGACGATGTGCAGGCCGGCACCGGAGCGCAGCGGGCCGACGATGTCGCCCTTCTTGGCACCCTGTACCGCTTCCGCCATCAGGGTCGGCATCTCTTGCGGGCTCATCCAGCCCCAGTCGCCCCCTTCCAGCGCCTTGGGACCGTTACTCTCGGCAATGGCCAGTTTGCGGAAGTCGGCACCTTGCTTGAGGGCGGCCAGAATGCGCTCGATCTTGCTCTTTGCTGCATCCAGCTGGGCGGCAGTGGGGTTGTCCGGCAGGGCAATCTGGATATGGCCGACGTGGTATTCGTTCTGCTGTTGACCCTGTTTCTTCAGGATCTCCACCACCTGCTTCACCTCTTGCTCGGAGATGTTGATACGGCGGCGCACCTGGTTGCGGCGCACCTCGTTCATCAGGATCTCGCGGCGAACCTCTTCCCGATACTGGGCATAGGTCATCCCTTCACGGGCGAGCTGGGCCCGCAGCTGATCCAGGGTCATCTTGTTGTCGGCAGCGATGCCCTGAATAGCCTGTTCCAGCTGGGTGTCGCTGATCTTCAGCCCCTGGCGCTCCGCCAGTTGCAGCTGCAGGCTCTCCTGGATCAGCCGATCCAGCGCCTGTTTGCGCAGGGTGGCATCGTCAGGCAGGGACTGGCCGCTCTCCTGAGCGGAGAGTTTTACCTTGTTGACCAGTGCGTCCTGTTGGCTGGACAGCACCACGTCCTTGTTGACCACGGCCAGCACCTTGTCCATCAGCTCGGGCGCAGCCAGTGCGGCCTGGCTCATGGCACCGAACATTCCCGCGGTCAGCAGGGCAATCAGGGTCTTTTTCATATCCATCTCTCAAGGCTGGACCAGCATCATTGCTGGCCTTTCAGATTAAACGGGCGAACATAGGGCAACAGCTCGGTATCCAGTGTGACGCTGCGGCCACCGGTACCCACGCTGCCAAGTCCCTTCATTTCAAACTGCAGACCAATGACTTTTTCCGAAGTGGGCTTCAGGGTGACGTTGTCCGGCTGATTGTGCCACTCCAGGCTCATGTTGATGCTCCAGCAGCAGGAGTCGTATTTGACACCGATCTTGCGGTCAATGTTCACATCCTGCTTGATGTCACGGTAGTAACCGCCATACATCTGCCACTGATCGGCGATCGGCGCCATCATTACCAGACCCGCCTGGCTCAGATCTTCTGCCAGTGCCGTGTTGGTCGGATAGCGATAGTCCAGGTTGCCATCCTTGATGTAGCGGTAGTTGACCTGAGTGGTCAGCTTGCCGGTCCGGTACTCGACTGCACCGTTGCCAGCCGTAAATTCACCCTCGGAGGTATCGTACTGGGTCCCCGCATGGGCAAACCACTCATCGGTGATCCGGGCATCCCCCTCAAACGAGAGCAGGGAGCGTGCGTTGGTACTTTCCGGATTTGAAGGGTAGAGGCGCACCTTGGGTGGTGTCATTTCGAAGGCCTGGGCCACCGCCAGACGCAACCGTTCATCACCCACATTGTCATAGACCCGGCTGGTCAGGCCAACGGTGACCCGATTGGCATCGCTGATGCGGTCGAGACCGGCAAAGCGGCGGTCACTGAACAGGCTGTAGTAGTCCTGACGGGTGGTGGTGGAGTCGTAGATCCCGATCTCGTCCTGATTTTTGTAAGGGATATAGAGGTACTGGAACTCGGGTTCCAGGGTCTGGGTGCCCTTGCCATCATACCAGTCGAGTGGCCGATCGAAGTTGACGCCCCCCTTGAGGCGGAAGGAGGGCAGAGTACGGGTAATGGCGCCCTCTTTCAGGGTCAGTTGTTTGCTGTCTGCATCGGTGAAGCGGCTGCGGTCCTGGTTAACCAGATTATCGGGTACCTCCTGGTTGTAGGAGGTAAACATCAGCTTGTACTGACTGGTCAGGTAGTAACCTGGTGCATCCACCAAGGGCACGGTCAGGGTTGGCGCCAGATGCAGGCGGGTGGCGGTATAGCGCTCACCTGCTTGCAGAGTGGCGGCACTGCCACTGTCATAGCCAAACTTGGTCAGTTCACTGTTCCAGGCCAGATCGAACCACTTGCCTTGCTGATAGTAGTTGTAGTCGATACGCGGCAGCATCTCGTGGGGCAGCAGCGCATATGGACTCAGGATCTGGTAGCGGCGCACCTCGGAGGTGAGGTTCCAGTTAGGCTGGTAGTAGCCGGCGGTAAAGGATTGCTGCAACTGGCTGTCGACCTGAGTGCCCACTTGCGGGCTGAAGTCGTTGAAATAGTTGTAATCCTTGTCGCGCACCTGGGTGTAGTCGATACCAAAACGCAGGCTGCCATCCATCAGGGCGGAACCGTGACGGATGTTCATCAGGTAGCGATGGCCATCGGACAGGCCAGCCAGACTCGGATTGCTCGGGCTGTACTGCTTGTCATCCGCCAGATTTTCAAAATAGAGGGTGCCGGTGTGGGCGGGGTCCGGCATGTAGCGGAACTCCACCTGTTCCATCAGGCCGCGTTTATCCATAAAACGGGAGGTGATGGTGGCATCATAGTTAGGGGCAATGTTCCAGTAGAAGGGCTGGGTGATATCCATGCCGTTGCTGGAGCTCTGCTTGTAACCCGGGTAAAGCAGACCGGTCTTCCGCTCATCCTTGATGGGGAAGTTGATATAGGGGAAGTAGAACACCGGGTAGTCATAGAGCCAGAGGCTGGCGTTCCAAGCTTCGCCGAACACCTCTTTCTGGTCGATGTCGATACTGCCCGCCTTGAGGGTCCACACTTCCTGACCGGGGGGGCAGGTGGTGTACTGGGCCCCCTCCATGGTGATGTTCTGGTTGTTGTTGGTCATCACCACGCGCTTGGCAAAGCCGCGCACTGGTGAGCCATGCACCTGATACTTGCCCTCTTCCAGTTCGGAGTTCTTGGTGTCCAGATTGGATTTGAGGGTCTTGTCGCTGGTGACGGTCACCTGACCGTCGTTGTAATAGATGTTGCCGATGGCGATGACATCCCGGCTCTTCTGGTCGAGTTGGGCATAGTCGGAGTCAAACTTGCGAACACCCTGACGAACCTTGACGTCACCTTCATAGACGGCGGTGCCGCCCTGTTTGGCCTCGAGACGGTCGGCATCAACCTCGACCGGCTGCGCGTTGGCATCCTGAGCCGATGCAGGCTTCTCTATCTTGGGAACATAGTCATAGCAGAGACTATCTAGAATGCCGGTGGCTGGCGGCGCTTCGAACGGGGCCGCCTGCACCATCATAGGGGTGAGTGCGGGGGCCAGGCTGATAGTCAGGGCGATGGGATAGCGGTACCCCAGTGTCCATTTTGTCATGTGAAAGACTCGTGCAATCCGTGATAGATACGGTTGATCCAAGGCATGCATTTTACGACAGGTTTCATCGAGTTGACATTGCATGTCATTGCTTTATGTTAGCCGGCAATGATAAAGCATTATTGCGGCCAGGGCTAACAGCCAAGTGCTGCTTTCCACCTTGGTCCTCTACTTATGCACGATCGCGATTCCCTGCTATTGCAGTGGGCACGCCGTATTTCCGGTGATGCCACTCTCACGCTTACCCTCATTTCCGGTGATGCCAGCTTCCGCCGCTACTCTCGTGGTGGTGGTCTTGTGTGGGTGGATGCCAATCCGAAAACCGAAAAAAATCATGAGTTTGTTCGTAACGCGGCCGCCTTGCAGGCGCGTCAGCTGTTGGCGCCAGAGGTCAAGGCGGTGGACTACGAACAGGGTCTGCTGGCGGTCAGCGACCTGGGTGATACCCAGCTGATCAGCTGCCTGAACGAGCACAACGTGCTGGCCTGGTATGGCAAGGCGATTGATTTGCTGCCCCGCCTGGGGGCGGTTGAACTGGCGCTTGAACCCTTCGATGCGGCATTTATGGCGCGGGAGAACAGCATTTTCCCTGAGTGGCTGCTTGGCCATCATCTGCAACTGACTCTGAGCCATGAAGAGCAGCAACTGCTGGACGAGACCTTTGCTTGTCTCACCGCCTGCAATCTGGCCCAGCCGCAGGGGGTGATGCATAGAGATTTTCACAGTCGCAACCTGATGGTGTGTGGCGGGGATACCCCCGAGAGCAGCCGGCTGGCCATCATCGATTTTCAGGATATGGTCATCGGGCCGCTCACTTATGATCTGGTTTCCCTGCTGAAAGATTGCTACGTGCGCTGGCCGGACGAGGTGATCGATGAAGGGATGTGCCACGGCTTTGCCACCCTGCAACAGGCGGGTCTGCTTGGCGAGCGCGACTACGCCAGTTTCCGCCGCGATGCCGACCTGACCGGCATGCAGCGCCACCTCAAAGCTGCCGGAATCTTTACCCGGCTCTATCATCGCGACGGCAAGTCCGGCTATCTCAAGGATATTCCCCGTACCCTCGGCTATGTGGTGGATGTCTGTCGCACTCACGGTAGCGCCTATCCGGTATTGGCCCGTTTTGGTCAGTGGCTGGAGCGGGTGGTGTTGCCGGGGATCGCCAATGCTGGAGTTAAATCATGAAGGCGATGATCCTGGCCGCTGGCCGTGGCGAGCGGATGCGCCCGCTGACTGACCTGCTGCCCAAGCCGCTGCTGGCGGTGGGGGGCAAGCCGCTCATCGTTCATCACATCGAAAAACTCAAAGCCGCCGGCGTGACCGAGTTGGTCATCAACCACGCTTGGCTCGGCCACAAGCTGGTCGAGAGCCTTGGTGATGGCCGTGCGCTTGGGGTGACCATCCACTGGTCAGCCGAGGAGAGCGCACTGGAGACCGCGGGCGGCATAGTGCAGGCGCTGCCGCTGTTGGGCGCAGACCCTTTTCTGGTGATCAACGGCGATACCTGGCTCGATCTCGATTATCACACTCTGGTCAGCCAGCCCCTTGGCGATGATTTGGCCCACCTTTGGCTGGTGCCCAATCCGCCCCAGCACCCGAGCGGGGACTTTGCCCTGCAAGGAGGGCGAGTTGTGGATACGTCAGCGTTTACCTTCAGCGGGGTCGGACTATATGATCCGGCGGCCTTTGCCGGTCTCGCGGGCGGCGCCCGCAAACTAGCGCCCCTGCTCCGTGACTGGATGGCGCAAGGGCGGGTGGGCGGCAGCCTGCTCGCTGGCGAGTGGCGCGATATCGGCACGGTCGATCGACTGCGCGAGCTGGATGACCAGCTCCAGGCCCGCACTCATTAACTTCAAGAGGTCTTGAACCATGCGTATTTGGGGTAAGGTGCTGGGCGCCTTCTTCGGTTTTCTGCTCGGCAATATCATTGGTGCCCTGATTGGCCTCTGGATCGGCCACCGTTTCGACCGTGGCATGGGGTTACAGGGGGCATTTCGTCGCGGCCCGAGTCAGGAGCAGCAAGCCGTCTTCTTCCACGCCACCTTCTCGGTGATGGGTCACATAGCCAAGTCCAGCGGTCAGGTGACCGAGCAGGAGATCCGGGTTGCCTCCAACCTGATGGATCGGATGCGGCTGGCGGGTGAACAGCGTGCCCGGGCTCAGGAGTCGTTTCGTCTCGGTAAAGAGGCCGACTTCCCGCTGCGCGAAACCCTGGCCGAGTTCCGCCGTGCCAGTCTGGGGCAGCGCGACATTCTGCGCTTCTTCCTCGAGGTACAACTGCAGGCGGCCTTTGCAGATGGTCGGGTAGAGGAGGGCGAGCGCGCCATTCTGCACACCATTGCCGACGAGCTGGGCTTCAGCCGCATCGAGTTAGCCCGCATTCTGGCGATGGCCGAAGCGCAGATGAACTTCTTCAATCAGGCTCATGGCCAGTATCAGGGAGGCCATTCCGGTGGCCAGCAGTATCGGCAGGCGGCACCCTCTGCGGATCGCCTCAAGAATGCCTACCAGTTGCTGGGGGTGAGCGAGAGCGACAGCGATCAGGATATCAAGCGTGCCTACCGCAAGGAGATGAGCAAGCATCACCCTGACAAGCTGGCCGCCAAGGGATTGCCGCCGGAGATGATGGAGATGGCCAAGGAGAAGACCCAGGAGATCCAGCAAGCCTGGGAGTGGATCCGCGAGGCCCGCGGCATCCGGTAAGCGCCAACGTCAGGTTGGAACAGACAACAAAAAGCCCCGCAGTAGTGCGGGGCTTTGTTTTGCCGTGTGGCGCAGGTTGGGTTATTTGGCCGGAATCGCTTCCAGCACGTGCACCAGCAGTTGCCAGAAACGCTCGACTGCCAGGATATGTACCTTCTCGTCAGGGGAGTGGGCACCGCGGATGGTCGGGCCAAAGGAGACCATGTCCCAATCCGGATAGGCGCTCTTGAACAGACCGCACTCGAGACCGGCGTGGATCACCATGACGTTGGGCATGGTGCCGAACAGGGTTTGGTAGCTATTGCGTACCAGCGCCATGACGGGGGAGTCGACGTTCGGCGCCCAACCCGGGTAGGCACCGGTGAATTCGCAGCTGGCGCCTGCCAGGGTGAACAGGGAGCGGGTCATCTGCTCGATGCTCTCGCGGCCGGAGTCAATCAGGGAGCGGATCAGGCACTGGACGTACACTTCGCCATCCTGAGTCTTGATGACCCCCAGGTTGGTAGAGGTTTCGGTCACGCCGGGCATGGCATCGCTCATGCGCATCACGCCGTTCGGGCAGGCCATCAGGGCATCCAGCAGGCGCTGCTGCAGAGAGACGCTCATCAACTTGGCCGGTTTGGCGGCGCTGTTAACCAGCACGGTCAGGTTCGGCTCGGTGGCGGCCAATTCGGTCTGGTAGATCCCGGTGTAGCGGTCAACCAGCGCCTTGAACTCGTTTACGCTGGCAGCAGGCACCAGCAGGGTGGCACGGGCTTCGCGCGGGATGGCGTTACGCAGGGTGCCGCCGTGGATCTCGGCCAGACGAACACCCAGCGGCTCGGCTGCTTTGAGCAGACGCACCAGCAGCTTGTTGGCGTTGCCACGGCCGCGATGGATATCGCAACCTGAGTGGCCGCCACGCAGCCCTTTGACCGCCAGCTCGAACGCTTCGCCTTCGCTGGCGTCAACCAGCTCGAGCGGGAAGCGGATATTGGCATCCACACCGCCAGCGCAGCCCATATAGACTTCGCCATCCTCTTCGGAGTCGGTGTTGAGCAGAATTTCGCCCTCCAGCCAGCCCGCTTCCAGACCGAAGGCGCCGGTCATACCGGTCTCTTCGTCTGTGGTCAGCAGCACTTCCAGCGGACCGTGCTTGATGGTCTTGTCAGCCAGTACGGCCAGGCAACCGGCCATGCCGATGCCGTTGTCGGCACCCAGGGTAGTGCCACGGGCAGTGACCCACTCGCCATCGACATAGGCATCGATGGGGTCGGTCGCGAAGTCGTGTTTGGTGTCGGCGTTGGCCTGCGGCACCATGTCGATGTGGGCCTGCAGTACCACGGCTTTGCGGTTTTCCATCCCCGGGGTGGCCGGTTTCTTGATGATGATGTTGCCGACCTTGTCCTGCTTGACCGCCAGACCTTCCCCTTGAGCCCATTGGATGATCCAGGCGCTCAGTTTGGCTTCATGTTTGGAAGGGTGGGGAATGGAGCAGATCTGTTCGAAGAAATGCCAAATCAGTTTGGGAGAGAGAGAGCTAAGCTGTGCCACGTCGGGACTCCTTACCAGCACGGAATTAACAGGGCCCCATCAGCGGGCCGGGGAAGAGGATAACGATAATACAGTCAATCACACAAAAATGTGAGCAATCAGCGCAAATCGCAGGCAGCTTGTGCTGGCTGATGGCAACCAGGCAGTACGATCGTCAGGTTCGGACAACGTTGACCGATAGAAAAGAAAATGTGTGACCGATCTCACAAAAATATTGAATTTAACGCACCGACTGGTAAATTAGCTCCCGTGGTTCGCCACCCGTCAGGATGACGATGAAAGCCTCCAGGGAACCGAAGCAAAGCAAGTGCGCCTCCATGGAACCGAGTGTTCGTTCAAGGATTTGAGCCCGCATTAAAGGTACGTAACTTGTTAAGCAATCAGGAGTTTCAATATGCCAGGCAGCAACTCAACCTATTGGTTTGCCCCCTCTTTGTATACCCAGGGTTTCAGCTACCCTAATCCCTTCGTCACTCGTCGCTAAGACGAGCTGCCCAACCAGGCAGAGGCGAGAAAGCAGCAGGTGCGTGAGGTAAATCCTCCCCCTGCTATTTTTTTATCTGCGATTTGCCGCACGGCCCATTTGGACTCGGCAGCAGGGACGGCAGGTTGGTCGTTTGGCGCTCGAGATGTGCCGAATGGAGAGGGGGATGCCGATTTTTCCTGTTTTTGGCATACGTTTGCCAGGCATTTTCTCTGCAAACGGTGCTATCATATCGGCCCAACAGCCTGTCCGCGGTTTGGACACATCATCTAACCGATCGCCGGATAAGCCCATCTTGCTTCCATTGTTATCAGATTTGCTGCCGAGGCTTAGCCCTGAGGCAGCCGAAGTGCAATCTGAATTCAGTCGGGCAAGGGCCGCCATTTACTGGCATCCGCAGGGAGAATTGCGGGTGTTTTATTTTAAGTGATTGTTTTTAAATAACTATTCGAGATCGATAACATGCCGAAAAAGTTCTATGTGTCGTGGGACAACCTGCAACGTGAAGCTCGCCGTCTGGCTCGTCGTCAGCTGCCTGTCAGCCAGTGGAAAGGTATCATCGCGGTCAGCCGTGGTGGTCTGGTGCCCGCAGCCCTGATGGCCCGTGAACTTGGCATTCGTAATGTGGAAACCCTCTGCATCTCCAGCTATGACCATGACAGCCAGCGCGAGCTGGTGGTCGTGAAGGCTGCCACCACCGCCGGTGACGGCGAAGGCTGGCTGGTGGTGGAAGATCTGGTGGACACCGGCACTACTGCCAAGGCGATCCGCGAGCTCTACCCGAAAGCCAAGTTCATCGCGATCTTCGCCAAGCCGATGGGCGAAGCGCTGCTGGATGATTTCGAAGTGGCGATCCCGCAGGATACCTGGATCGAACAGCCGTGGGATATGGCACTGGAGTTCGCCACACCGATCTGCGACGAAAAGTAACGGGATCGGGATGTGACGCTCGCTGCGTCCATTGGTCGCAACCGGCAATAATGGTTTCACAGGGCTCCAATTTGGAGCCCTGTTTTTTTGTGTATCAATCTGTTGCGGGGTGGCTGACGGGCAGTAAAAGTGGTTAAGATGAACCATTGCCTGATTGAAAGAGACATTATCTTGGACTTGAACGACGACCTTAATCTGACCGAAAAACTGTTCACCCGGGTCAAGAAGGTATTGGAAACTTCCGAGATCTCCAACTCCAGCCCTGCCGAACTGGCCGAGGCCGAGTCAGACGAGATGTTTATTGACGGCTCCATGTCAAAGAGCTGGTATCGCCTGCTGCGCCGCCCCTCCTGGACCTGGCAGGGGGCTGATCCCATCGAAGTGGAGCAGACTCTGGCCCGTATCGCCATGGCGACCGGCGAGCGTACCCATGACTGCTATCTCGATACCATCAAGGGCTATGTGCCCGGCAACTGGATCTACGAGTGGAGCCAGGTGGCTGGCAACTATTTCAAGCAGGGCCGCGAACTGCGCGAGAAGGGTGATCCTTCTGGCGCCTTGAAACAGCTGCTCAAGGCGGTGCGCTACTACTCCATCGCCAGCTATCCCCATCTCAAGGATGACGAGCTGGCGGATCAGGCCCAGCTGCTCGGTAACATGGCCTATCGCGAGGCGGGTCGCCTGTTCAAGGTGCCGCTCAAAGAGATCCAGGTGCCATTTCGCGGCAAGCATATTCAGGGCTATCTCCACCTGCCGGCCACCGACAAGCCGGTGCCGCTGGTGATCATCAGCGGGGGGATCGACTCCCTGCAGCTTGATTTCCTCAACTTCTATCTCAAGCGGCTCGAGCCCAACGGCATCGGCATGCTCTCCCTCGATATGCCCGGGGTTGGCTATGCCGAGCATTGGCCGCTGGTGCAGGATACCAGCCGCCTTCATCAGGCGGTGCTCCATTACCTTTCCGAAGTGGCCTGGGTCGATCATCAGCGTATCGCCATGGTGGGAATGCGTCTGGCAGGCAATATCGCAGCCAGACTGGCCTTTATCGAACCCTTCAAGCTGCGCACCGTGGTTTGTGTCGGCGCCGGGGTCAATCAGGTGTTTACCAATCAGGAGCTGTTTGCCAAGTGTCCGCGCATGATGCGGGACAGTCTGGCCAACCGGTTGGGGGCCGATGCGGCCGAGTGGGATACCATGCGCACCAAGTGCCAGGTATTTTCACTTAAAACACAAGGATTACTGGGGACTCGCACCTCTGTGCCGATATTGAGTATTGGACACAAGCGAGATTTTATTTGTCCCGAGCAGGATGTACGGGCATTGGCGGCGGCCAGTCGTAACGGCAAGGCCATCGTATTCGACAAGCAGCCCTTGCTGGAGGTGTATGACAAGGCACTGGACGAAATCGTCGAGTGGCTGAAACAGCATCTGTGTACCTGACATTGCGCTAAAGAACTGACGCCATCCCGAGGTGGCGCGGCTTGTTTAACAGGGAGGTTAACATGTCTGAAAGAGTGACCTACAAGCGACTGCTGAGGCAGTTTGCTGCCATTGGCCCCTATTTGCGCGAAGATCTCTGCGAAGAGGGGCGTTATCGTTTCGACTGCCTGTCGGTCTGTGTCAGCGCCAAGCCGGCGCCGGACAAACGGGAGTTCTGGGGCTGGTGGCTGGTGCTGGAGCAGGACGATCACCATTTCCGTTACCACTATCAGCTCGGTTTCTACAATGCTGATGGCGAGTGGCTGGACAAGCCGATCCCCAAGAAGCACCAGGTAGAAGTGGAGCGGACCCTCAACCGTTTCTACAAGCTCATCAGCGACAAACTGACGGCTCTGGAGTGTCAGTTAGCGCCAGCGGATCAGGTCACCAATGAGTTGACCGTGACCGCAGCTTGATCCCTGATGCCCGGTGATCAGCATCCCGCTGTTTGCCGGGCCATCAGTCAGCCATCTCCCCTTCCGACCGCAATTATCCGGGCCTTTGCTTCATCTCCTCACCCCCGGCGTTAATTGCCTTGCAGGGCTCCATGGCCGTGGGTATAAAGATATTCCTTACTTTTTAGCCTTTATGCTCCCATGGAAAACAGAACCATAGTTGTCAAGTTGGGCACCAGCGTGCTCACAGGGGGGTCTTCCCAGCTCAATCGTGCCCATATGGTCGAGCTGGTCAGACAGTGTGCGGCCTTGCACCGTCACGGCCATCGGGTCGTGGTTGTCACATCAGGAGCTATCGCCGCCGGGCGTGAACATCTGGGCCACCCGCCACTGGCGCCAACCCTGCCCAACAAGCAGATGCTGGCGGCGGTTGGTCAGACCCAGCTTATTCGGGTATGGCAGGATCTGTTCAACCTCTACGGTCTGCATATCGGCCAGATGCTGCTGACCCGCGCCGATCTGGAAGATCGGGAGCGCTACCTCAACGCCCGCGATACCATGCGCACCCTGCTTGATCACCGCATTATTCCGGTCATCAACGAAAACGACGCGGTGGCGACCGCCGAGATCAAGGTGGGCGACAACGACAACCTCTCCGCACGGGCCGCCATTCTGGCGGATGCGGATCTGCTGATCCTGCTGACCGATCAGAAGGGGCTCTTTACTGCCGATCCGCGCACCAATCCCGACGCCCAGCTTATTGAAGAGGTGCAGACCATCGACGATACCCTGCGCTCGCTGGCGGGTGACAGTGTCAGCGGCCTCGGCACCGGCGGCATGGCTACCAAGCTGCAGGCCGCCGATGTGGCGCGCCGCGCTGGTGTCAACGTGGTGATCGCGACCGGCCAGATGCCGGAGGTGATCGGCCGTCTCGCCAAGGGCGAGCGGATTGGCACCCTGTTCCCGGCGCTGGCCTCCCCGCTGGAAGGGCGCAAGAGCTGGATCCTGGCAGGCCCGCCCCCTCACGGCGAAGTCCATGTGGATCAGGGGGCTGTCGCCGCCATGAAGGAAAAAGGCTCCAGCCTGCTGCCCAAGGGGATTGTCGCGGTCAAGGGCGACTTTATTCGAGGCGATGTGGTGCGAATTCTTGATCCCAAGGGCGCCGAGTTGGCCCGCGGCATCTGCCGTTACGACCATCTGGAGCTGGATAAGCTGCGCGGCGTCCACTCGGATCAGATTGAGCAGGTACTGGGCTATGGATATGGTTCAGTAGCCATCCATCGAGACGATATGGTGCTGCTCTAATCAGGGCGGCACGGCATGAACAAAGGGAACCGAGATGAGTCTGGAGAAAATGGGGCAGGCGGCCCGTGAAGCCGCCTATCAGCTGGCTACCATCAGCACGGCGCAGAAGAATCGGGCGCTGGCAGCCATCGCCGACGAGCTGGAGGCGCGCAGTGAGCAGATCCTCGCGGCCAACGACAAGGATATCGCGGCAGGGCGTGAGGCTGGCTTGTCAGAAGCCATGCTGGATCGCCTGCTGCTCAATCCGGCCCGGCTGGCCGGTATCGTGGCAGATGTGCGTAAGGTGATCACGCTGGACGATCCGGTCGGCGCCGAAATGGATAGCCGGGTGCTGGAGAATGGCCTGCGTCTCTCCCGTCGTCGGGTGCCCATCGGGGTTATCGGCGTCATCTACGAGGCGCGTCCCAACGTCACCATCGACATCGCCAGCCTCTGCCTCAAGACCGGCAACGCCAGCATATTGCGTGGCGGGCGCGAGACCTTCCACTCCAATCTTGAGCTGGTGCGGGTTATCCAGCATGCGCTGGCGGCCTCCGGCCTGCCCGAGGCAGCAGTACAGTACATCGACAACCCGGATCGGGCGCTGGTGGCCGAGCTGCTGCGCCTCGATCGTTACGTGGACATGATCATCCCCCGTGGCGGTGCCGGCCTGCACAAGATGTGCAAGGAGAACAGCTCGATTCCGGTCATCATCGGCGGGTTTGGCATCAGCCACATCTTCGTCGACGAGAGTGCCGATCTGGTGCGCTCTCTGTCGGTTATCGACAACGCCAAGGTGCAGCGCCCCTCCGCCTGCAACGCCCTCGATACCCTGCTGGTACACGAAAAGGTGGCCGCCACCTTCCTGCCGCAGCTGGTCGCTCTGATGAACGAGCGCAAGGTGACGCTGGTCGCCGCGGCCAACGCCATGACGCTGCTGGCGGGTGCCGACAACCTGTGCGAGGCGGGGCCGGAGGATTTCGATACCGAGTGGCTGGGGCTGACCCTGGGGGTCAAGTTGGTGGCGGATGTGAACGAGGCACTGGCCCATATGCGCGAGCACAACGCCGGTCACTCCGATGCCATCCTGACCAACGATCTGGCCAACGCCGAGCGTTTCGTCAATGGGGCCGGTTCGGCGGCGGTCTATGTCAACGCCTCCACCCGTTTCACCGATGGTGGCCAGTTTGGGCTGGGGGCCGAGGTGGCGGTGTCGACCCAGATGCTGCACGCTCGCGGCCCCATGGGGCTGACCGAGCTTACCAGCTACAAGTGGGTGGGGCAGGCCGATTACCTTAGCCGCGCCTGATAACAGTCTGTTTCACATACAAAAATGCCGACCACTTGGGTCGGCATTTTATTTGGCGGATATCGGGAAGATATCAGGCGCTCGGGTTACTCCCCCTGATAGAGGACCTTGTCACCGGATTTGAGCACATAGCCCTTCCAGGGGAAGAGGGTGTAACCGCAGCCCTGCCACGACCAGTTACCTTCCATGCCCTGACGGGCAAGCTGGTGCTGCTCGCCGGTGGGCAGGGTCAGCTCGGCCTTGCTCTGATCGGTATTGAACAGCACGAACGCGCTGCTGGTCTGGCTGGCATCGGTCGGATTGAGCCGGATGCCCTGCTCGAACAGACGCACGCATTTGCCGGTCAGCGCTGACCACTGATAGCCCGCACTGCCGATGCAGCCGTGGCTGTCGCGATCGCTGCCAACCAGATGTTGTTCCGGTGTACTGCATGCCGCCAGCAGCAGAGAGGCGGCCATCAGAGTCAAGGTTCGCATGGTTACTTCTGATCCTCTTCGAGGTTGTCCCGTTCAATGACGATATTGGAGAACCCCAGCTCTTTGAAGTAGTTCTCCCGGTAATCCTTCACGCTCTTCTTGTCGCGCCGGCACACCTGAGCCAGCTGAGCCTCCATGGCGTGAAAGCTGGCGAGATCGATCCCTTCGGCAGCGGCAACCGCATCATAGATGCTGTTGAACTTGTCGTTGGCATAGCCGATCGTTTTGGCCTGCTTCTTGTAGGTGTAGGTAATCTTGAACGCCATCGCGTTATTCCTTTGATTTGGCTTGCTTGCGCTGAACGTAGAGGTAGAGGCTCTCGACCTTCTCCCGGGCCCATGGGGTCTTGCGCAAGAACTTCAGGCTGGATTTGACGCTGGGCTCATGGGTGAAGCAGCGGATATTGATCTGCTGCCCCAGCTCTTCCCAGCCGTAGTGTTCGACCAGCGCGGTGACGATGGCTTCCAGCGTCAGCCCGTGCAGCGGGTTGTTCTTCTGCGAGGCGTTCGGTTGCTCGCTCATGCCTGCTCCGCCAGCTTGGCAAAGGGCTGACCCATGCGGGTAGTGACCCCGTTGGCCAGATGCGGTTCGAAACCGGCCAGCATGCCCGGGCCAAACAGGCAGACGACAGTACTGCCCAGTTTGAACAGACCCATCTCGGCACCTTTTTGCAGGGTAATGGCCTCGTCGCCGGTGTAGTCCCAGCGCACCACCTTTTTCTCTTTAGTCGGCGCAATGTTGCCAGCCCAGATGGTCTCGATGCTGGCCACGATAGTGGCACCAACCAGCACCAGCGCCATGGGGCCGTGCGGAGTGCGGAAGGTGGCCACCACCCGCTCGTTGCGGGCAAACAGGTTCGGCACATTCTCGGCGGTGAGCGGGTTGACGGAGAAGAGATCCCCCGGCACGAACACCATGCTCTCCAGCACGCCATCCAGCGGCATGTGGATGCGGTGGTAATCCTTGGGCGCCAGATAGATGGTGGCGAAGTCGCCATCCTTGAACGGCGCTACCAGATCCTCATAGCCGCCCAGCAGCTCGCGAGCACTGTAGTCGTGGCCCTTGGCCTGAATGATGCGACCCTGCTGGATCGGGCCGAGCTGGCTGACGGTGCCATCGACCGGCAGCGCCAGGGTCATGGCATCTTCTACCACGGGGCGGATACCGGGCTTGAGCTCGCGGGTGAAGAACTCGTTGAAGCTCTTGTAGTGGGCCGGGCTCTCGTGCAGCGCCTCGCTCATGTCGACCTGGTACTGCTTGATAAAAGCCTCGATCACCTTGGTGGTGATGTTGCCCGCTTCGGCGGCGGCAAACTTGCCAATCAGACGGGAGAGGGCGTGCTTGGGCAGACAGTATTGACCGGCAATTTTCAGGTTGTCAGTAATGCTCATGTTCATCATCAACGTAGGTTAAACAGGGTCACAGGCGCGCCTGTTGGCGACCGTGACGGGCTTCCTGCATGGTTTCCAGGATGCGGTGATAGTTGTGGAAGCGATCGGCGCTGATGGCGCCCGCGTCGACCGCGGCGCGCAGGGCACAGCCGGGATCGTCCTTGTGGGTACAGTCGCGGAACTTGCAGCCACCCAGATAGTCGCGAAATTCGACGAAGCACCAGGTGATGCGGTCGGCTTCCAGATGCCAGAGGGCGAACTCGCGGATCCCGGGGGAGTCGATGAGATCGCCACCGCTCGGGAAGTGGTAGAGCCGCGCCGTGGTGGTGGTGTGCTGGCCGAGCCCCGAGTTTTCGGAGATCTCGCCGGTGAGCACATCCAGCCCAGGCATCAGGGCATTGGTGAGCGAGGATTTGCCCACCCCGGACTGGCCGACGAAGATGCTGATCTTGTCGGTGAGCTTGGCTTTCAGCTCATCGAGCCCTTCACCGCTCTCGCAGCTCACCAGCAATACCTCGTAATTGAGTTTGCGGTAGGTTTCGAGCTGGCGTTCGATGCGCGCGCGGGCCACATCATCAAGCATATCGACCTTGTTCAGCACGATGAGGGGGCGGATCTCCACATCCTCGGCGGCCACCAGATAGCGGTCGACGATGTTGGTGGAGAACTCGGGCATCACCGCCGAGACGATGATGATCTGGTCGATGTTGGCGGCGATGGGTTTGACCCCATCGTAGAAGTCCGGCCGGGTCAGTACCGAGTGGCGCGGATGCACCGCCTCGATGACGCCGGCGATGGCGGCATTAAGGCCGGGACGCCACACCACCTTGTCGCCGCACACCAGACTGCTGATGCTGCTGCGCCGCAGGTTGCTGCGGTGGATGGTGCCATCGCTCGCTTCCACGTCCGCGTGCTGACCGAAACGGCTGATCACCACCCCTTCGATGGCCGGGCCAAACAGGGTGTCATCCACCTCTGTGGTGTGCTCTTTTTGCAGCCGACGCTCGCGGTTGGCCTGGACGCGTCTTTGTTGACCCAGATTGAGTTTTGCTTTCTTTGCCACTCGATTCGCCAGTTTATGAACAGATCCAAAGCCAGTATGATACATGCAAATTGGCAAAATTCCGCCATTCCTCCCAACAGAGAGAGTAATCATGACAGTCAGCGCGCAGAACCTGGTATGGATCGACATGGAGATGACGGGCCTCGACCCCGAAGAGAACGTGGTACTGGAGATTGCCACCATCGTCACCGACAAGGACCTGAACGTGCTGGCCGAAGGGCCGGTTATTGCCATCCACCAGAGCGACGAAGAGCTGGCCAAGATGGACGAGTGGAACGTCAACACCCATACCAAGAGCGGTCTGGTGGCCCGGGTCAAGGCGAGCCAGCATGACGAGGCGAAAGCCGTTGCCGAGACCCTCGCGTTCATTCGCCAGTGGGTTCCGGAGCGCACCAGCCCGTTGTGCGGCAACAGCATCGGTCAGGATCGCCGCTTCATGGTCAAGCACATGAGCGATCTGGAAGCCTTCTTCCACTACCGCAACGTCGACGTCAGCACCATCAAGGAGCTGGTACGCCGCTGGCAGCCGGAACTGCTGGATCAGTTCAAGAAGAGCGGCACCCATCAAGCGCTGGACGACATCCGCGAATCCATCGCCGAGCTGCAGTTCTATCGCAGCCACGTCTTCAAGATCTGATTCCCCGGCAAGGGTTTGTCATGCGCTGGCTGCTAAAATCGACAGTTCGGCCAGCTTTTGAGCGAACGCGCGCAACCAGACAAAAAAGCCCTTGCAATTGGAATGACTGCTCTTATAATTCGGCTCCCGTACAGTAGCGCAAGCAACCAAATGCTGTACGGCCTGTTTTAAGGTAGTTGCGGGAATAGCTCAGTTGGTAGAGCACGACCTTGCCAAGGTCGGGGTCGCGAGTTCGAGTCTCGTTTCCCGCTCCAAAAATCTGATGATGACACTGGTGCAAACCAGCCCGATGCGGGAATAGCTCAGTTGGTAGAGCACGACCTTGCCAAGGTCGGGGTCGCGAGTTCGAGTCTCGTTTCCCGCTCCAATCATCAGCCAGCCTCAAGACAACCAAATTGTTGCGGGAATAGCTCAGTTGGTAGAGCACGACCTTGCCAAGGTCGGGGTCGCGAGTTCGAGTCTCGTTTCCCGCTCCAAAAAATTTGTAAGTGATA
>NZ_JBFODV010000294.1:0-24331 GCF_040908495.1 Aeromonas sp. R1-1
ACAAAAAAAGCCGCCGGATTGCTCCGGCGGCTTTCTATTTTGTGCGAGTTGCCAGTCTGTGGCTGCGTCAGCTCTTCTGGATATCCAGCCGGATGGCGCCGACCGGTTTGCAGCAGCAGGGGAGGCACTCCCCTTGGGCGACGAATGCCAGCGGCACCGAAGGATAGTGCACCTTGCCAGCCATCAGTGGAGTGCGGCAGGCGCCGCAATAGCCGCTGCGACACTGGAACTCCACATGATGACCATGGCGCTCCAGGGTCTCCAACACGCTTTCGCCGGGATGGGCGTGCAGCACGGCACCATCCCGGGTATGTACCCGTGGTGCCACGACCGCATGCTGTTCGGCAGGTGCGTGCGGGGCAGGGGTCAGCGTGTTGGTGGCGTCACTCACAGCTCGAAATCACCCAGGTCGTCGGCATTGACTTCGCTGTCGATTTGGCCGACCAGATAGGAGCTTACCTCTACCTCTTGCGGGGCGACCTGTACATTGTCGGATGACAGCCAGGTGTTGATCCAGGGGATCGGGTTCTGCTTGGTGCCGGCAAAGGCTGGCTGCAGGCCGACTGCGCTCATGCGCAAGTTGGTGATGTACTCCACGTATTGGCAGAGGATGTCCTTGTTCAGGCCGATCATGGAGCCGTCCTGGAACAGGTATTCGGCCCACTCTTTCTCCTGAATGGCCGCTTCCTTGAAGATCTCGAAGCAGGCCTGTTCGCATTCGGCGGCGATCTCGGCCATCTCCGGGTCATCCTGGCCGGTGCGCATCAGGTTCAGCATGTGTTGGGTGCCGGTGAGGTGCAGCGCTTCGTCGCGGGCGATCATCTTGATGATCTTGGCGTTGCCTTCCATCAGTTCACGCTCGGCGAAGGCAAAGGAGCAGGCGAAGCTGACGTAGAAGCGAATTGCTTCCAGCGCGTTCACGCTCATCAGGCACAGATAGAGCTTCTTCTTGAGCTCGCGCAAGGTGATGGTCACTTCACGGCCAGCGACGGTGTGGGTCCCTTCACCATGCAGGTTGTAGAGGGCGGTCGCTTCGATCAGGTCGTCGTAGAAGTGGCTGATGGAGCCGGCGCGCTTCAAGATCTGCTCGTTGGTCACGATGTCGTCGAACACCTGGGCGGGGGTGTTGACGATATTGCGGATGATATGGGTGTAGGAGCGAGAGTGGATGGTCTCCGAGAACGCCCAGGTCTCAATCCAGGTTTCCAGCTCCGGAATGGAGACCAGCGGCAGCAGGGCCACGTTAGGGCTGCGACCCTGAATGGAGTCCAGCAGGGTCTGGTACTTCAGGTTGGAGATGAAGATGTGCTGCTCGTGGGGAGGCAGGGCCTGGTAGTCGATGCGATCACGGGAGACATCCACCTCTTCCGGGCGCCAGAAGAAGGAGAGCTGCTTCTCGATCAGCCGCTCGAACACTTCGTGCTTTTGTTGATCATAACGGGCTACGTTGACCGATTGGCCAAAAAACATCGGCTCTTTGAGCTGGTCGTTTTGGGTTTGGCAGAAAGTTGAATAGGCCATGGTTACCAGAATATGTGAATAGAGAAAACAGGAGAGCGGGAGCTTGTCGCTCCCGCCCGGTTATCAGTTCTTGCCGTGACTTAGATTTTGCAAGCCCCGCCAGCACAACCGTCATCTTGCAGATCGGTCTGGGCATCGTCTGCACCATCACGGGTGTTGTGATAGTACAGGGTCTTGAGGCCGTATTTGTAGGCGGTCAGCAAGTCCTTCAGCAGCTGTTTCATCGGGACCTTGTTGCCTTCGAAACGGGCAGGGTCGTAGTTGGTGTTGGCGGAGATCGCCTGATCCACAAACTTCTGCATGATACCGACCAGCTGCAGGTAGCCGTCAACGCTCGGTTGCTTCCAGAGCAATTCGTATTGATCTTTCAGGCGATCATACTCGGGCACCACCTGTTTGAGAATGCCGTCTTTGGAGGCCTTGACCGACACCAGACCGCGCGGTGGCTCGATGCCGTTGGTGGCGTTGGAGATCTGGCTGGAGGTCTCGCTCGGCATCAGGGCGGTCAGGGTGGAGTTGCGCAGACCCACGGATTTGATCTCTTCACGCAGGCTTTCCCAATCCAGATGCAGCGGCTCGTTGCACAGCGCATCCAGATCCTTCTTGTAGGTGTCGATGGGCAGGATACCTTGCGCGTAGGTGGTCTCGCCAAACAGCGGGCAGGGGCCGAACTCGCGGGCCAGCTGCACGGAGGCTTTCAGCAGGTAGTACTGAATGGCCTCGAAGGTACGGTGAGTCAGGGCCAGACCGGAGCCGTCGGAGTAACGGGCACCGTTTTTGGCCAGGTAGTAGGCGTAGTTGATAACGCCGATACCCAGGGTGCGACGACCCATGCTGCCCTTCTTGGCGGCGGCAATCGGATAGTCCTGATAGTCGAGCAGGGCATCGAGGGCACGCACGGCCAGATCGGCCATCTCTTCCAGATCTTCCAGCTTCTCGATGGCACCCAGGTTGAAGGCGGAGAGGGTGCACAGGGCGATCTCGCCGTTCTCGTCGTCGATGTTGTTGAGCGGCTTGGTCGGCAGCGCAATCTCGAGGCAGAGGTTGGACTGGCGCACCGGCGCCACGCTCGGGTCGAACGGGCTGTGGGTGTTGCAGTGATCGACGTTCTGGATGTAGATGCGACCGGTACCGGCACGCTCCTGCATCATCAGGGAGAAGAGATCGACGGCTTTGAGGGTCTTCTTGCGAATGGCCGGATCCTGCTCGTACTTGACGTAGAGCTCTTCAAACTTGTCCTGATCGGCAAAGAAGGCATCGTACAGACCCGGCGCATCGGACGGGGAGAACAGGGTGATGTCACCGCCCTTGATGAGGCGCTGGTACATCAGCTTGTTGATCTGCACGCCGTAGTCCATGTGACGAACACGGTTCTCTTCCACGCCGCGGTTGTTCTTCAGCACCAGCAGGCTTTCCACTTCGGTGTGCCACAGCGGGTAGAACAGGGTGGCCGCACCGCCGCGCACGCCGCCTTGGGAGCAGCACTTCACGGCAGTCTGGAAGTATTTGTAGAAGGGGATGCAACCGGTGTGGAACGCTTCGCCGCCACGGATAGGGCTGCCCAGACCGCGGATGCGACCGGCGTTGATGCCGATACCGGCGCGCTGGGAAACGTAACGCACGATGGAGCTGGCGGTGGCGTTGATGGAGTCCAGGCTGTCGTCGCATTCGATCAGTACGCAGGAGCTGAACTGACGAGTCGGGGTGCGCACGCCGCTCATGATCGGGGTCGGCAGCGAGATCTTGAAGGTCGAGACCGCATCATAGAAGCGCTTGATGTAGTCCAGACGGGTATCTTTCGGATACTTGGAGAAGAGGCAGGCCGCTACCAGGATGTAGAGGAACTGCGGGCTCTCGTAGATCTCGCCGGTAACGCGGTTCTGGACCAGATATTTGCCTTCCAGCTGTTTGACTGCCGCGTAGGAGAAGTTCATGTCGCGCCAGTGATCCAGATGGGTGTTCAGCTCTTCGAATTCGGCCTGGGTGTAGTCTTCCAGCAGGTGCTTGTCGTACTTGCCCATGTCCACCAGACGAGCCACGTGCTGGTAGAGGTGGGGCGGTTCGAACTGGCCGTAGGCCTTCTTGCGCAGGTGGAAGATGGCCAGACGGGCTGCCATGTACTGGTAGTCCGGGGTCTGCTCGGAGATGAGGTCAGCCGTTGCCTTGATGATGGTTTCGTGAATGTCGGCGGTACGGATACCGTCATAGAACTGGATATGGGATTTGAGCTCTACCTGGGAGACCGACACGTTGTCGAGCCCTTCGGCGGCCCAGTCCAGCACGCGGTGAATTTTATCCAGATCGATGGGTTCTTTGTGTCCGTTACGCTTCGTCACAAACAAGTTCATTGGCTGATGACCTTCAGTTGATTCCCGAAAAACCATCGCACAATGGCGCCACCCAGGCCCCGGCGGTGTGCGGGAGTTGGGTAGAGATTGTGCGATGAATCACAAGATGTAGTGTTATTTTAAGTTCGAGCTACAAGATAGTGAGGTCAGCCCGCCATTGCAATGTGTGGATAAGTGACGAGCTGTGGATAAATTGTGAGTCTTGCCCCATCAGTTAGTGACCGCTCACAGTGAGCGGGTTTTCATTCGTCCGCTCCGCTAAAAGCAAGTCTCCCGATCGAAGATGGAAAATTTAAATAACTTTTTTTGCTTGCGAAACGGGGGGCTTTTTACTAGCAAACGGCGGCTGATTATCCCTTATGCAACAAGGGTCAAAAGCTGTCCAGTTGTCGCAGCCGCGGGCTCAGCGTGGCAAGGGCTTTGCATCAGATGACGGTGGTTTGTGGCCGCTTTGTGACGGCTGTGAGCTTGTCAAATGGGTATCCAACAGGCAGAAAGCTGCCTTTATTATCCATCAATAGACGAGTGATGGTGGCGCAGGAGCGTAAAGGAAGAGATGCAAGGGGCGGAGAGCCTCTTCGCCCCGTTATCGCATGTCAGCCGGTAAGGCTGCGCGTTACGCTTTGGCCGTCAACTCATAGCGCAGCCAGTGGTGCAGGGCTTGCACGGTATCGAATTGCAGGTCGGCGCCCCACTGGGCGGGATCTTCCTCATCATTGAGATAGCCCCAGCCAGCGACCGCGGTGCGCATGCCAGCATTGCGGCCCGCTTCGATATCCCGCACATGATCCCCCACATAGAGGCAGTGAGCCGCCTCGACCCCCAGCTTCTCACAGGCAAAGAACATAGGGGCGGGGTCGGGCTTGCGTACCGGCAGGGTGTCGGCGCTGACGGTGACGCCGCAGCTGGCAAGCTGTGGCAGGGCCGCCAGCAGCGGCTCGGTGAGAAAGCCCGGCTTGTTGGTGACTATGCCCCAGGGGAGCTGTTTCTCGTCGAGCCACTCGATAAGATCCACCATTCCCTCATAGGGACGGGTCCCGACACAGAGGTTGGCCGCGTAGTAGTCGAGCAGGGCATTGCGCAGGCGTGTGGCCCCCAGCTCTTCAAGCAGTTCGTCGCCGAGGCCCGCTTTCAGCAGCCCGAGCGCTCCGTGGGAGGTGGTCTGACGAATGATGTCGTCAGAGAGCGGCGCAAAGCCTTCGCTCACCAGCACATGGTTGACGGCGGCCCCCAGATCCGGGGCTGTGTCGAGCAGGGTGCCATCCAGATCGAACAGCACGCAACGAAGAGGCAGCAGGTGAGAGGAGCTCATCAACCGTGCTCCGGGCGGACAAACTCCACCATATAGTTGACGTCGACATTTTTGCCGAGCTTGAAACTGTTGGAGAGCGGTGCATAGTGCACCCCGCTCATATCCCGCACCAGCAGGCCAGCTGCTTCACCCATGCGACACAGTTCGGCCGGGGTGATGAATTTTTTGTGATCGTGGGTACCCTTGGGCACCATCTTCATCAGGTATTCGGCCCCGATGATCATCATCAGATAGGATTTGGGGTTGCGGTTGATGGTGGAGACAAACACCCGGCCACCCGGGCGCACCAAGGTGGCGATGGCGCGCAACACGGAGGCGGGGTCCGGTACATGCTCCAGCATCTCCATGCAGGTGACCACGTCATATTGGCCTGGCACTTCAGCGGCATGGGCTTCGGCAGTGATCTGGCGATATTCGAGCTCAACACCCTGCTCAAGGGCGTGCAGGCGGGCGACGCCGAGGGGTTCCTTACCCATGTCGATGCCGGTGACCCTGGCACCACGGCGGGCCATGCTCTCGGAGAGGATGCCGCCACCACATCCGATATCGAGAATGCGCTTGCCAAACAGACCGCCACTTTTGTCGGTGATCCAGTCAAGGCGTACCGGATTGATTTGATGCAGGGGTTTGAATTCACCTTCCATGTCCCACCAGCGGGAGGCGATGGCTTCAAACTTGGCGATTTCTGTCAGATCGACATTGGCATCACTGTTCATTTTTCGAAGATCCTGTGGCAGGGCGCCCGCTTCTGAGTCATGGGCGCAATCTATTGTCCTGGCGGGCATTATAACGGACGGACTTTGTCACACCAGCCCGATCTGATACCCGATTTGTGGCTTAAGGTATTTGGCTCAGTGTGTTACCATGTCGCGCTGTTTAAGCCAAAGAACAACTAATTAGGGATAAGGCTTTCTATGAGCGATCTGGCCAGAGAGATCACGCCGGTCAACATCGAAGAAGAGCTCAAGAGTTCCTATCTTGATTACGCCATGAGCGTGATCGTAGGACGAGCTCTGCCGGATGTGCGTGATGGCTTGAAACCGGTTCACCGCCGCGTTCTGTTTGCTATGAACGAGTTGGGGAACGACTGGAACAAGCCCTATAAAAAATCGGCCCGTGTGGTCGGTGACGTAATCGGTAAATATCACCCGCACGGCGATGTCGCTGTGTATGACACCATTGTCCGGATGGCGCAGGATTTCTCCATGCGTTACATGCTGGTCGATGGTCAGGGCAACTTCGGTTCAGTCGACGGCGACAGCGCCGCGGCGATGCGTTATACCGAAGTGCGGATGGCCCGCATCTCCCACGAGCTGCTGGCCGATCTGGACAAAGAGACCGTGGACTGGGTGCCGAACTATGACGGCACCGAGATGATCCCGGCGGTCATGCCTACCAAGGTTCCCAACCTGCTGGTCAACGGCTCCTCCGGTATCGCGGTGGGCATGGCGACCAACATTCCGCCTCACAACCTCACCGAGATTGTCAATGGCTGCCTGGCGCTGATCGAAAACGGCGACCTCACCATTGACGAGCTGATGACCTACATCACCGGCCCGGATTTTCCCACCGGCGGCATTATCAACGGTCGTTCCGGCATCGTGCAGGCGTACCGTACCGGTCGTGGCTCCATCTATGTGCGGGCCAAAGCTGAAGTGGAAGTGGACGAGAAGACCAGTCGCGAGACCATCATCGTTCACGAGATCCCCTATCAGGTGAACAAGGCTCGACTGATCGAAAAGATCGCCGAGCTGGTCAAAGAGAAGAAGATCGAGGGCATCAGTGCCCTGCGCGATGAGTCTGACAAAGACGGCATGCGCATCGTTATCGAGATCAAGCGCGGCGAGTCCGGCGAGATTGTGCTGAACAATCTCTACAAGCACACCCAGATGCAGACCACGTTCGGCATCAACATGGTGGCGCTCGATAACAACCAGCCCAAGGTGATGAACCTTAAAGAGATCCTGGATGCGTTCCTGCTGCACCGCCGCGAAGTGGTGACTCGCCGGACCGTGTTCGAACTGCGCAAGGCGCGGGATCGGGCGCACATTTTGGAAGGTCTGGCGGTTGCGCTGGCCAACATTGATCCCATCATCGAGCTGATCCGTCACAGCGCGACCCCGGCCGACGCGAAAGCGGGCTTGGTTGCCAAGGGCTGGGAACTCGGCAACGTGGCCGCCATGCTGGAAAAAGCGGGCGACGATGCGGCACGGCCAGAGTGGCTGGAGCCCGAGTTCGGTATCCGTGAAGGTCAATACTTCCTGACCGAACAGCAAGCCCAGGCCATCCTTGACCTGCGTCTGCACAAGCTGACCGGCCTCGAGCATGAGAAGATCCTGGAAGAGTACCAATCTCTGCTGGATCTGATCGCCGAGCTGCTGCACATCCTGGCGAGCCCGGCTCGTCTGATGGAAGTGATCCGCGATGAACTGCTGGCCGTGCGCGAGCAGTATGGCGATGAGCGTCGCACCGAGATCAGCATGTCCAGTGCCGAGATCAACATCGAAGATCTGATCACCCCGGAAGATGTGGTGGTTACCCTGTCTCACCAGGGCTATGTGAAGTATCAGCCGCTCTCCGATTACGAGGCCCAGCGCCGCGGTGGTCGTGGCAAGTCGGCCACCCGGATCAAGGAAGAGGACTTTGTGGAGCGTCTGCTGGTGGCCAACACCCACGACACCATTCTGTGCTTCTCCACCCGTGGCAAGGTCTACTGGCTCAAGGTTTACCAACTGCCGGAAGCGTCCCGTGGCGCCCGTGGTCGTCCGATCATCAACCTGCTGCCGCTGGAAGAGGGTGAGCGTATCACCGCTATCCTGCCGGTGAAGGAATATGACGCCGAGAAGTATGTGTTCTTCGCCACCGCCAACGGTACCGTGAAGAAGACCAGCCTCTCTGACTTCAGCCGCCCGCTCTCCTCCGGTATCCGTGCCATCAACCTCAAAGAGGGCGATGAGCTGATCGGGGTGGATATCACCGACGGCAGCAACGAGATCATGCTCTTCTCCGATGCGGGTAAAGTCGTTCGCTTCGCGGAAGGCAGCGGTCGCGCTGATGCCGATGTCAGCGATGACGTTGAAACCGACGACGATGCCGGCAATGACGATGATGGCAGCGACAACGGCGAAGGCACCGAAAGCAAGGGTACCTTCAAGGGCGTTCGTCCCATGGGTCGTACCGCCGCCGGGGTGCGCGGCATCAAGCTGGGCGCCGGTGACAAGGTGGTTTCCCTCATCGTTCCGCGCGGCGAAGGTGCCATCCTCACCGCCACCGAGAACGGTTACGGCAAGCGGACTGCGTTGGCCGAATACCCGACCAAGAGCCGTGGTACCCAGGGCGTTATCTCCATCAAGGTGGATGAGCGTAATGGCAAGGTGATCGATGCGATCCAGGTCGAAGATACCGATCAGATCATGCTGATCACCAACGGCGGTACTCTGGTGCGTACCCGTGTTGCCGAGGTGAGCGTCATTGGCCGTAACACCGGCGGTGTCCGTCTGATCCGTACCGGTGAAGACGAGACCGTGGTTGGCCTGCAGCGTATCGCCGAGAGCGACGAAGACGAAAACGACGCTTTGGCCGTTGACGGTGAGGTATCTGAAGGTACTGATACCGCGACCGGCACTGATGCGGTCGATGCTGGGGAAGCGGGTGACGAGTAATCGTCACCAGTTACCCGAGCAACGTCTCTGAGCAAAAAGAGCGACCCTGGTGGTTAATGCCGATCAGTTAAGGATCCATTGACCGATCCTTCTGTTGTGTGAAAATCCGAAACCTGTTGATTGGTTTCGGATTTTTTATGCGTATCGACCAGGCTCTCGATTTCCTACACGCCAGTAATGCCGCTCAGTTTGAGTCACTCTCCGACCTCATTCACCCCGAACTCATCACTTCCCTGCTCGGCGAAGAGGGCGTTGCTACCCTGCGCCGTCGCCGTATGCCCATGGAGCGCCTGGTCTGGGCCATCATCGGCATGGCCATCTTCCGCCACGTCCCCATGACCCAGCTGGTCAATCAGCTTGATATCCTGTTGCCCGGCGACCGCCCATTCGTTGCTCCCAGCGCCTTTCTGCAAGCTCGCCAAAAACTGGGGGACAAGAGCATCGAACGCCTGTTTCACGAGACCGCCTCGCGCTGGCACCAGCAGGCCAATCATCCGGGTTGGGCCGGGCTGCAACTGCTCGCCGTTGATGGCGTGATGTGGCGCACACCCGATACCCCGGACAATGCCGCCGCCTTTGCCAAGCCCGGTACCCGGCATGGCGAGACCGCCTATCCGCAGGTGTGCATGCTCTGTCAGATGGAGCTGACCAGCCACCTGCTCACGCAAGCCGTCATGGAGAGCTGCGCCGTCAGCGAGATGGTACTGGCCGAGCAACTCATCGCGCGCACGCCGGACCACTCGCTCACCCTGTTCGACAAGGGGTTTTACTCCCTCGGCCTGCTCCACGCATGGCGGGCTGCGGGCGTAGAGCGGCACTGGTTGCTGCCGCTCAAAAAGGGCACCCAATACGAGGTGGTGCGCAAACTGGGGCGCCAGGATGCACTGGTCTTGCTGAACACCAGTCCGCAGGCGAGGAAGAAGTGGTCGCAGCTGCCAGAGACACTAGAAGCCCGCTTACTTACCCGCACCATCAACGGCAAGATGCGGCAGGTGCTGACCTCGATGGTCGACCCGATGCGTTTTGTGGGCGCCGATATCGTCGACTTATATGGTCATCGTTGGGAAATCGAGCTGGGCTATCGGGAGATGAAGCACAGCCTGCAACAACACCGACTGACCCTGCGTAGCAAGAAGGCAATGGGGATACGGCAAGATCTGTGGGGCGTGTTGTTGGCGTACAACCTGCTGCGCCGCCAGATGGTAAAAATGGCGGCGAGTCTGAAGGGATACACGGCGAGCCAGCTGAGTTTTCACATGGCATCGGTGTACCTCATCCATGAACTGAGCTGCATGCCGTACTTGTCACCGGGGAGTATCCCGAAGCGGGTGGCGGAGCTGGATAAGCAGGCGGGGCAGTTTGTACTGCCGGAACGAAGGGAGCGGAGTTACCCCCGCAGTGTGAAGGCAAGACCACAAAAGTATGCGGTGCAAAAAACCAATAAAAACAATGCCAGTCAGGCTTAACTGACTGGCATTAACCCTGGTGGTCGCTCTTTTTATTTGTCTGCTTTTTATGACTCTACGCTGCTCTTACGGCTGGATCACTCCTGCAGCCACATTCTGGCGCTGCGGGCAGGAATGGCGACTCGTACCCACTGGCTCTGCACGTTGACTACGGCCCCTTGGTCGAGCACGTCCCGATAGTTGCGATACCAGTTCATCTCGAACCTGGCGGTATCGAGCCAGTACTCCTGCTCATAGTCGCACTTGTTGATGCCGACCAGCCCCTGTTTGCCCCGTTTGAACAGCACGAAGCAGTCGCCACTGCCGACCAGCTGCATCGGTTGGCCCTGTACCGCATTGTGGAAGCGGATCATCCCCTTGAGATCGGCGCGTTGGTAGTAATCCTGCCAGCGCAGTCCATCCTTGGCCTGGGTCTCGCCGTGATCCGAATAGACCAGCGGCGAGCCACCATCGCGGCCGAGCAGGTAGGCGTAGGCCAGCTTCTCGTCAGTCTGGCTTAAGATCTGATAGCGGAAGCCGTCGTTGGTGGGGATGTCGTGGGTCACGGCAAAGGTGACGGCGCGACTGCCCGGTAGCGCCTGACCGTAGGCGCCCGGATCCGCCAGCAGGTTCATGCTGCCGCCATACCCCAGCGCGCCGCGCAGGGAGGCAAACAGCGGAAAGTCATAGGCTCCCTGGCCGCTGCTGTCGAGGTAGGGTTTGAGGAAGCGCTCGTAATCGGTGCTGCCTGCGCCCCCTGTGGTGATCACCTCGCCAAACACGTGCATCCCCTGTTTGATCTCGGGGGTGAACACAGCATTGATCTGGTAATCGCTCATGTGTTTGACCGCATCGACCCGAAAACCCTTGATCCCCATCCCCTTGAGCGCCTTGAGATAGGCCTGTTGCTGGCTGACCACCCAGTTGTTGGGATCCAGATCCGGCAGCCCCTTGTCACCGGCACCACCACAGAGTCGCCAATACTGGACATGACCCGGATCGCTCCAGTCGCTAATGCACCCTTCGAGATGAAAATCCTGACCGGAAAGGAAGTTTTGCCCCAGATCGCCAAACAGTTTCTGGCGCTCGAAATAGGCCGGGTTGCTGGCGTAGCTTTGCAGCAGCTTGTTGCCGGGATAGTTGAGGTCCTGGCGTTTCCAGCTTTCGTTGGCCATGTGGTTGAGCACCACATCGGCATAGACGGCGATGCCCCGCGCTTTCATGGCGGCGATCAGCTGCTCGAGATCCTGTTTGTTGCCAAGGGGTGAGTCGACAAGACGCAGATCCTGCGGCTGGTAACGAGCCCACCACTCGTTGCCTGATGACTTGAGAGGCGGCGAGATGAGTACCTGTTTGTAACCGGCCGACTTGATAAGGTCGGCTTTGGCGGTCACTTCACTGTACTTCCAGTTGAAGGCGTGAAGTATGACGTCGGCGTGCGCCAAGGGGGCGATCAGCATGCCTGCGATCGCCCATATTCCCGCTGTGTGTTTCATTATTGTGTCCCTGTTTTTATAGATGCCTGAATGGGCAACTCAGCTTTGGCGGGAACAGAGTGAGCTGCAATCAACAACCTGCAGATTTGTGACCGCTTTCAGGATGATTTCGCCGAATATGTGAACTGTTTCGGCTTTTCCTCGCCACCGCCAGTTGCCTTTTTACAAGTGATTTTTTTGTCATTTCCCTGTCATTCCCAGCCGCTATCCTGCCAGGCGAGTGGTGCGTTGTTGCCATCACCTTCACCGTCAGGAGCTGCATATGACCAGTTGGATCACGTGGGAAATTTGGTGGAGCCGGGTATGGGGCGAGTCAGAGGTGCCGCTGTATGAAGAGGATGAGCACGAAGTGGCTCATGAACCCTCGCGACTACCGGTTGAAATGGTGCAGCAGGGGCGGGATCAGCGAGCAGGCTAAGGCGTTAGCCCTCTCTTTACCGGATAGCGCTTTCTTGTCGCGGCTTGGCTACTCCGTTGGAAAATTCTGAAAAGCGGGTTTTCCCCAGAATGTATTGCGGCATATCGTCCTCTCAACCTCTTGGCAGGCAAGGGTTGTGCATCTGATGTATGCAGGGCGTAAAAGGGGGGATTAGAAGAGCGACAGCTGCTCCCCGGGGCGGATAAACCCATCCAGCCTGAGCTGAATATGGCGTTTGCCCAGATCAAGGCGCTTGCTGATAAGGCGAAAGCGCTGGGCCAGCAGATCGGCAAAGAGACCCTCACCGTGCATGCGGGTGCCGAAGGCGGTACTGTTGAGCCCGCCACCGCGGCTGGCTCGCAACTGATTTAAAATAGCCTCCTTCTGGCCCGGATAGTGGGTATCGAGCCAGTCACCAAATAGCGGCGCCAGCTCGTGGGGCAGGCGCAGCATGATGTAATCGGCGCAACTGGCGCCAGCCTCGGCGGCCGATTTGATGATCTGCTCCAGCTCCGGCTCATTGAGCCGCGGGATCATGGGGGCGGCCAGTACCCCCACCTGCACGCCAGCGTTGGCCAGCTTCTCGATCACTTTCAAGCGGCCTGCACCTGTGCTGGCGCGGGGTTCCAGCTGTCGGCGCAGGGTTTCGTTCAAGGTCGTCACCGACACCATCACCTGACACAGTCCCTCTCTGGCCAGCTCGGTCAACAGATCGAGGTCGCGTAAGATCATGGCGCTCTTGGTAATGAGGCCGACCGGGTGGCGGTGGGCCAGCATCACTTCCAGCAACTGCCGGGTGAGGCGATAGCGCTGCTCGATGGGTTGATAGGGGTCGGTATTGGCGCCAATGAAGATGGTCTGTGGCTGATAGGCCGGTTTGGCAAACTCCCGGCGCAGCAGGTCGGCTGCATTGCGTTTGGCAAACAGCTTGCTCTCGAAATCGAGGCCAGGGGAGAGCTCCAGATAGGCATGGCTGGGTCTGGCATAGCAGTAGATGCAGCCGTGTTCGCACCCCTGATAGGGGTTGATGGAGCGACCAAAGGGGACATCCGGCGAGCTGTTGTAGCTGATGATGCTGCGTGCATCGATCTCCCGCACCTCGGTGCCAGGTACAGAGGGGGTAAAGGCGGCATCCCAATCGGACGATTGCCAGCCGTCATCGACCGCTTCAACAAGGGGGCCGCTAAAACGGTGATCGATATTGTGGGGGCTGCCTCGTCCTGCCATTGTGCGCACCGACACTGTTTATACATACAGTTATTTTGCAGGAGCCCCGGATAAATGACAACAACTGCTGATCGCGCGGTTGCAAAAAGGGTTGTCGTAGGGATCTCTAGCTTGATCGCAACGCTACATTTCGTTTACATAGACGAAATGAGAACTGGATCACGGAAATCATCATGAGTCCCACCACTTCCCGCTGGCTGTTTATCGGTCTGTTTGCGCTGGTTATCTGGCGTCTGCTTCCGCTCTCCACCGAGCATGAGATGGCTGCTGCCAACCGTGCCTGGCGTACCGGTCACTTCGATGAGGCGACCCGGATCTGGTCGCCACTGGCCGATCAAGGCCAACCTCGGGCGCAAGCCCTGATGGGCTGGAGTCATGAGGTGGGGCAGGGGAGCGAGCAGGATATCCATCAGGCCATCAGCCTCTATCGCCAGTCGGCGCAGGCAGGGGATGCCTTCGGCCAATATCGGCTGGCAGAACTCTATCTGCGCGGTGTTGGGGTCAAGCGAGATCTGCGCCAAGCCTTTCACTGGATGGATCAGGCTGCCCGTAATGGTGACGTCCCGGCCATGCTGAAAGTCGGCGTCCTTCATCTGATGGGGGTCAGCGGCAGGGTCGATTTGCCACAGGCGAAACAGTGGCTCTATCAGGCGGCACAAAAGGGCAACAAGCTGGCGCTTCAGGTGCTGCAAGAGCTGGCGCTGGCAGAGGAGGGGAGCAGTGACTTTGACTTCAACTGGCAATCCCTGCTTGGCGAATAGTCGGTAGGCGACTCATTTGACTGTAGAAAATATCTGCAAATCCGATACAGCACGCCCGACTTCTGGTAGCATGGGGCCGTTTTGGCTTGGTTTGTCACGTTAGACATGTGGTTGACGTGTCAGGCCGTCTTCGCAAAGTGCTGTGGAGAACCAGAACATCACCTTTTTGAATCTCTTTTCCATCCCGCATGTGACCTTTGGTAGGGGTCACCACTGTATAAGGAAACACATAATGCCAATCATTACTCTGCCTGACGGCAGCCAACGTCAATTTGCCCACTCTGTTTCCGTCATGGATGTGGCTGCGGACATCGGTCCCGGTCTCGCCAAGGCGTGCATTGCCGGTCGGGTAAACGGTGAACTAGTGGATGCTTGCGAGCTGATCGAAGCCGATGCTGCGCTGGCCATCATCACCGCCAAAGACGAAGAAGGTCTGGACATCCTGCGCCACTCCTGCGCCCACTTGCTGGGTCATGCTATCAAGCAACTCTGGCCCCAGACCAAGATGGCCATCGGTCCTGTCATCGACAACGGCTTCTACTATGACGTTGATCTTGACCGTACCCTGACCGATGAAGATCTGGCTGCTCTGGAAGAGCGCATGCTGGCGCTGGTAGCCAAGGATTACGACGTCATCAAGAAGAAAGTCTCCTGGCAAGAAGCGCGCGATGTATTCGAGGCGCGCGGCGAGTCTTACAAAGTCGAAATCCTGGATCAGAACATTGCCCGTGATGATCAGCCAGGTCTCTATCATCACGAAGAGTACATCGACATGTGTCGCGGCCCGCACGTGCCCAACATGCGTCACTGCCACCACTTCAAGTTGCTGAAGATGTCCGGCGCCTACTGGCGCGGTGACTCCAACAACAAGATGCTGCAGCGTATTTACGGTACTGCCTGGGCTGACAAGAAGCAACTCAAGGCCTATCTGCAGCGTCTGGAAGAGGCCGCCAAGCGCGACCACCGCAAGATCGGCAAGCAGCTCGACCTGTATCACATGCAAGAAGAAGCACCCGGTATGGTGTTCTGGCACAACGATGGCTGGACCATCTTCCGTGAGCTGGAAACCTTTATCCGCGGCAAGCTCAAAGAGTACGACTATCAGGAAGTGAAAGGTCCGTTCATGATGGACCGCGTCCTGTGGGAGCGTTCAGGTCACTGGGAGAAGTATGCCCAGGCCATGTTCACCACCCAGTCCGAAAACCGCGAGTACGCCATCAAGCCGATGAACTGCCCGGGTCACGTCCAGATCTTCAACCAGGGTCTGAAGTCCTACCGTGATTTGCCGCTGCGTATGGCCGAGTTTGGTTCCTGCCACCGCAACGAGCCGTCCGGTTCCCTGCACGGTCTGATGCGGGTGCGCGGCTTCACTCAGGATGACGCTCACATCTTCTGTACCGAAGAGCAGATCATGGAAGAGGTCTCCGGCTGTATTCGTATGGTCTATGACGTCTACGGTACCTTTGGCTTCGAGAACATCGTGGTCAAGCTCTCCACTCGTCCCGAGCAGCGTATCGGTTCCGACGAGATGTGGGATCGTGCCGAGAAAGCCCTTGCCGAAGCGCTGGAGCTCAACGGTCTGAAGTACGATCTGCAGCCGGGTGAAGGGGCGTTCTACGGTCCCAAAATTGAATTTACCCTGCACGATTGCCTTGATCGTGCGTGGCAATGTGGTACCGTGCAGCTCGACTTTGCCCTGCCTGGTCGTCTGGGTGCCACTTATGTGGGCGAAAACAACGATCGTCATGTACCTGTGATGATCCACCGGGCCATCCTGGGTTCTATCGAGCGCTTCATCGGTATTCTGATTGAAGAGTACGCCGGTCTGTTCCCGACCTGGTTGGCACCGACTCAGGCTGTGGTCATGAATATCACGGACAATCAGGCCGATTATGCGGTGAAAGTAGCCAAAGCATTGAATGATGCGGGCCTTCGCGCAAAAGCGGACTTGAGAAATGAGAAGATTGGCTTTAAAATCCGCGAGCATACTTTGAAACGAGTACCTTTCATGCTGGTCTGCGGCGATAAAGAAGTTGAAGCCGGTAAGATTGCAGTACGGACTCGTAAAGGGGCTGACCTGGGCACTTATCCTGTTGAAGAGTTTATCGCTCTGCTGACCCAGGAAGTTCAGACCCGCGGACAAAAGAAAGTGGAGGAATAAGCTATAAAAGGCGGAAAAAAACTGGGCAAGCAACCGCAAGCCCGCGCTCACCGGATCAATGAAGAGATCCGTCTGAAAGAAGTTCGTCTGACTGGTCTGGATGGTGAAGCCATTGGCATCACCTCCATTCAGGATGCTCTGAACTTGGCCGCAGAGGCCGGAGTTGATCTGGTCGAGATCAGTCCAAATGCTGAGCCGCCCGTTTGCCGGATCATGGATTACGGCAAATTCCTCTACGAAAAGAGCAAAACAACCAAAGAACAGAAGAAAAAGCAGAAAGTCGTCCAGGTTAAGGAAATCAAATTCCGTCCTGGCACTGACGAAGGCGACTATCAGGTAAAACTACGCAACCTGGTTCGCTTTCTGGAAGACGGGGACAAGGCTAAGGTCACCCTGCGCTTCCGTGGTCGTGAAATGGCCCACCAGGATCTTGGTATCAAGGTTCTGGAACGCGTCAAGAACGATCTGGAAGAGTTGGCCGTAGTCGAGTCGTTCCCGAAAGTCGAAGGCCGTCAAGCTGTGATGGTCCTCGCACCTAAGAAGAAATCTTAAGGCCCACAAGAAATTGACTCATGGGGCAAGCCCCATGAGTCGGTTCGCCTTGCGATTTTGTTGTCACTCACAATGCGGAGTATGAAATGCCGAAGATGAAAACCAACCGAGGTGCTGCAAAGCGCTTCAAAAAGACTGGCTCGGGTCGCTTCAAGTGCAAGCACAACCACCTGCGTCACATCCTGACCAAGAAGAGCAGCAAGCGTAAGCGTCAGCTGGGGCCGAAATTCATGGTTTCTGCTGCCGACCACAAACGTGTTGTCGCTTGTCTGCCGTACGCATAAGGGGGGATGTGAAAAATGCCAAGAGTTAAACGTGGTGTGACTGCTCGAGCTCGTCACAAGAAAGTAATGAAAGCCGCCAAAGGTTACTACGGCGCCCGTTCCCGTGTTTACCGCGTAGCGGTACAAGCGGTAACCAAAGCTGGTCAGTATGCCTACCGTGACCGTCGCCAGAAAAAGCGTCAGTTCCGTCAGCTGTGGATTGCGCGTATCAACGCTGCAGCCCGTCAGAACGGTCTGTCCTACAGCCGTCTGATCAACGGTCTGAAGAAGGCTTCTATCGAGATCGATCGCAAGATCCTGTCTGATATCGCCGTTCACGACAAAATGGCTTTCACCGCCCTGGTTGAAAAAGCTAAAGCAGCTCTGGTTTAATCCAGTTCTGTTATAAACGCTAAAAGGAGGCTCAGGCCTCCTTTTTTGTATCTATAACTCTCTGTTTTACATTACTTTTTCCTTTCTCACGCCCATATTCTGTCCACTGTTTTACACGAGCTGCATATTTCTCCACACAAGGTGATATGTGCGAGATGACCTGTTCTACAAATGGGTTTATATGCCAACAAACTAAGTTTTTGTTTTAGTATTTCAGAAGTGGCGGTGAACAGATGAGACTCGCTTGATATAACAAAATGATTTGTAGGGAGAAAAGCCCACCTTAACTATGGTCAGCGAAGGGGCTTTTTTTGTATTATTCCACTCTTGACCTTATTTAGCCTAAAGGCTCCTGTACCGGGAGTGGTGACGAGGAAGACATGCAACAGCTTGAAGAAGTAGTCGGCCAAGCCAGAGCCGAAATTGAGGGCGTGAGCGATATCGCGACCCTCGACGAAATCCGGGTCAAATATCTGGGTAAAAAGGGCTTTTTTACCGAGCAGATGAAGGGCCTGGGTGCCTTGTCTGCCGAAGAGCGTCCCGCCGCGGGCGCCGTGATCAACCAGGCCAAACAGCAGGTTCAGGATGCGCTGAACGAGCGTCGTGAAGCGCTCGAAGTCGCCGTGCTGAACCAGAAGCTGGCTGCCGAGACCATCGATGTCAGCCTGCCGGGCCGCCGCATCGAGAATGGCGGTCTGCATCCGGTAACCCGCACCATAGAGCGCATCGAGCGCCTGTTTGGCGAGATGGGCTTCAAGGTTGCCCGTGGTCCCGAGATTGAAGATGGCTTTCACAACTTCGATGCGCTGAATATTCCGGCTCATCACCCGGCGCGTACCGATCACGATACCTTCTACTTCCATCCTGATCTGATGCTGCGTACCCACACCTCCGGTGTGCAGATCCGCACCATGGAGCATCAGCAGCCGCCGATCCGCATCATTGCACCGGGCCGCGTCTATCGTAACGACTACGACATGACCCACACCCCGATGTTCCATCAGGTTGAAGGCCTGCTGGTTGACGAGCATGCCAGCTTTACCGAGCTGAAGGGCATTCTGCACGACTTCCTGCGCAACTACTTCGAGGAAGACCTGACCATTCGCTTCCGTCCTTCCTACTTCCCGTTCACCGAGCCGAGCGCCGAAGTAGACGTGATGGGCAAGAACGGCAAGTGGCTGGAAGTGCTGGGCTGCGGCATGGTGCACCCGAACGTACTGCGTTCGGTCGGCATCGATCCGGAAAAATACTCCGGTTTTGCCTTCGGCATGGGCGTTGAGCGCCTGACCATGCTGCGTTACGGGGTCAACGACCTGCGTGCCTTCTTCGAAAACGACCTGCGCTTCCTCAAGCAGTTCAAGTAAGGGCGAGAGAACATGAAATTCAGTAAATCCTGGGTGATGGAGTGGGTCCGCACCGAGTTGAGTGACAACGCACTGGCCGAGCAGATCACCATGGCCGGCCTGGAAGTGGACGCCGTTGAAGTGGTTGCTGGCCAGTTCAACAATGTGGTGGTGGGTGAAGTGGTCGAGTGCGCCCAGCATCCGGACGCCGACAAGCTGCGGGTGACCAAGGTCAACGTGGGTGAAGCCGAGCTGCTGGACATCGTCTGTGGCGCGCCAAACTGCCGTCAGGGCCTGAAAGTGTGCGTAGCCAAAGTAGGGGCGACCCTGCCGGGTGATTTCACCATCAAGAAAGCCAAGCTGCGTGGCCAGCCGTCTCACGGCATGCTTTGCTCTTTCAGCGAGCTGGGTATCGACGTTGAAGCCGATGGCATCATCGAGCTGCCGGCCGATGCCCCCATTGGTACCGATATTCGTGACTACCTCAATCTGAACGACGTCTCCATCGACGTGGATCTGACTCCGAACCGTGCCGATTGCCTCGGTATCGCGGGTCTGGCTCGTGAAATTGGCGTGCTCAACAGCGTGGACGTGGTCGAGCCGACCTGGGCTCCTGCTGTTGCCACCATTGATGCAACTTTCCCGATCCGGGTTGAAGCACCAGCTGATTGCCCCCGTTATCTGGGGCGCGTCATCAAGGGGCTGAACCTCAAGGCCCAGAGCCCGCTCTGGATGCAAGAGAAGCTGCGCCGTGGCGGCATTCGTTCCATCGACGCCATCGTCGACATCACCAACTATCTGCTGCTGGAATACGGTCAGCCGATGCACGCCTTCGATCTTGCTACCCTGGAAGGGGAACTGGTGGTACGTCGCGCCCACGCTGACGAGCCGATGACCCTGCTCGACGGCAACGAAGTGAAGCTCAAAGAGACCACCCTGGTGATTGCCGATGCCAAAGGTCCTGCCTGCATGGCCGGTATCTTCGGTGGCAATCGCACCGGTGTATCCGAGACCACTACCGATATCCTGCTGGAGTGCGCCTTCTTCGCGCCGCTCTCCATCACCGGCCGTGCTCGCGCTTACGGTCTGCACACCGACTCATCCCATCGCTTCGAGCGCGGGGTGGATCCGCAGCTGCAAGCCAAGGTGATGGACCGTGCAACCCGTCTGCTGCTGGACATCTGCGGCGGCGAAGCGGGTCCGGTCATCGAGGTCAAATCCGATGTCCATCTGCCGAAAGCGGCACCCATCAAGCTGCGTCGGACCAAGCTCGACAAGGTGATCGGTATCAGCGTGGCTGATGCTCAGGTGGTCGAGATCCTGACTCGCCTTGGCATGCAGGTAACCGTGGATGCTGACGGCTGGACCGCGCTCGCGCCCTCCTGGCGTTTCGATATCGCCATCGAGGAAGACCTCATCGAGGAAGTGGCTCGTATCTACGGCTACAACAACATCCCGAACCTGAAACCCGCTGCCTCCTTGGCGATGGTGGAGCAGGCAGAAGGGCAGGTGACCCTGAAGCGCGTGCGCGACCTGCTGGTTGACCGCGGTTTCCAGGAAGCGATCACCTACAGCTTCGTTGATCCCAAGACCCAGCAAACCCTGTTCCCGCAGAGCGATGCCATCGTGCTGCCGAACCCGATCTCGGTCGAGATGTCCGCCATGCGCGTCTCTCTGTTCCCGGGTCTGGTGCAAGCCGTTGTTTACAACCAGAACCGTCAGCAGCCGCGTGTGCGTCTGTTCGAGCAGGGTCTGCGTTTCATCAAGGATGAAAGCGCCGAGAACGGCATCCGTCAGGAGCCGATGCTGGCCGGTATCATCACTGGCAACCAGAGCGACGAGCACTGGGATATCAAAACCCGCGCAGCCGACTTCTTTGATTTGAAAGGGGATCTGGAAGCGGTGCTGGACTTGACCGCCGAAGGGGCCACCTTTACCTTCGAGCGCACCGAGCACAGCGCCCTGCACCCGGGCCAGAGCGCAGCCATCCTGCGTAATGGCGAGATCATCGGCCACATCGGTGTGATCCACCCGAGCCTCGAGAAGAAGCTGGGCCTCAAGAGCCGCGCGGTGATGTTTGAGCTGGAGCTGGACAAGCTGACCCCGGCCAAGGTGCCTGTGGCTGCCGAAGTTTCCAAGTTCCCGGCGAACCGTCGCGACATCGCCGTGGTTGTCGATCGTCAGGTTCTGGCAGGTGATGTGCTTGCGGTAATTAAAAAAGTTGGCGGAAATCAGGTAGTTGGAATAAACTTGTTTGACGTATACCAGGGTGCTGGTATGGCAGAGGACAAGAAGAGCCTGGCCATCAGTCTTGTATTGCAAGATACCCAGCGCACCCTGGAGGAGAAAGAGATTGCCGAGACCGTAGACAATGTTGTGCGGGCCCTTGGTGAAGAGTTGAATGCATCCTTGAGGGATTGATCTATGGCGCTTACCAAAGCCGACATTGCAGAGCACCTGTTCACCCAGCTCGGGATGAGCAAGCGTGAAGCCAAAGATATGGTGGAAGCCTTCTTTGAGGAAATCCGACAGGCGCTTGAGCGTGGTGAACAAGTCAAGATTTCAGGCTTCGGTAACTTTGACCTTCGTGAGAAGAATCAGCGTCCCGGACGCAACCCCAAGACGGGCGAGGATATTCCGATCAGCGCCCGCCGCGTGGTGACCTTCCGGCCTGGCCAGAAGCTCAAGGCCAGGGTAGAAAATGTTGAACCCAACGAGTGATAAAAAGCCAGGCAGATGCCTGGCTTTTGTTTTCAGATGACCAAATTCCCCATTTTTCTTCTGGGTGCTGTACTGGCACAGCCATTGCATGCCAAGCCTTTGCAGACTACAGTGCTGCCGTTGGCGCCGGCGACCCAAGCTTATGTAAATTCACTTAGCCAGCTTTCGCTCTGCTATCCTGCGACGCTTCCTCCACCATACCTGATGGCCGAGGGGGGACTGCTCAAGGATCGTCTCGCCCGGTTGCAGGAGCTGTTCCCGATTCCGCTTGTGCTAAAAGAGTTGCCCGATTGGCAGACATTGCGCAACGGGCTCGCAGAGGGGGAATGCGACATCATTCCCTATGTCGGAACCCGCAAAAAGGCCGTGGAGGGTATGCGGTTAAGCCGTCCGATGATGGAGACAGATGCCGCCATCCTCTACAAGGGTGAAAATCTCAAACAGGCCCGCTTTCTGGTCTACTCGGTGGCAGACTCAGCCCGCCTGCTGCACGAGCTCTATCCCCAGGCACGCATTATTTCCCTAAAAAGCGGGGAGAAGGTCTACGACGCGCTGCAGAGTGGCAAGGGTGATGCCTATCTGGGGGACTATCTGCAACTGCGCTATCTGATGCGCGAGTTTCCTGCCGATGGGTTGCGCCTGCGCCGCCTGTTTGGTGAGGATCGGATCATCAGCTATCGCTTGATGATGCGTGATCAGCCTGAGTTGGCCAATCTGGTGGACACCCTGATCCGTCATATGCCGGCCGGTACTATCTATACCGATCTGGCTCGCTATCTCGATCAGGGATCGCTCTACGTCAACCAGCCCCACTTCAGCGATACCGAGCAGGCTTGGTTATCCGGCCGCGGGCGTACCATTCGCCTGGTGTTCAATCCCGAGTTGATGCCCTATAGCGGCGTCAATGATCTGGGGGAGGCGAAAGGGTGGAGCGCGGATGTGCTGCGCTGGGTCACCCAGGAGACCGGCCTGAAATACAAGCTGGTGCCTGCCGCCAGCAAGGCGGAGGCCGTAGAAAAGCTGCGCCGTGGTGAGGCGGATATGATGGCCGGCTTACCGGAATCCCCGGCATTGACGAACCAGTTCATTTTCAGTAGGACGATCTCCACCAACCGGTTTGCCTTGATCAGCAAGCGCAAGCTGGCTGCTGATCGCATTACCCAACTCAAGCGCCAACGTATTCTGGTGCCGGAATCCCTCTACGATCCCTCCTTGCTCGCCCTGCTCGGTGATCAGGAGTGGCTTCGCACCGACGGCATCGAGCAGGGGCTTGCCGCGATCAAACAGGGCAAGGCTGACGCCATGCTGAGCGAGCTATATCAGCTGCAATATCCCCAGCGTACCAACTTGCTGGAAGGGCTCGATATCGAGGAGCTGGAAGATCGCTTCAGTCTTGGCTTTGCTATCAACAAGAGTCAGACCGAACTGGCCGGGGTGATGGATCGCAATCTGATGGCGCTGACCAGCACCCAGATTGACGAACTTAACCAGCGCTGGCGCCGCTTGCTCGTCGTGCAGCAGCCCGGCGTGAGCTACGCCGCCTGGTTTGGCTCCATTGCCATGGCACTGCTGATCAGCGGTATTGTCATCGGCGGGATCTGGCGGTCTCGCCAGCAACTGGCACGGGAGGTGGCCCAGCGTCACGCCGCCGAGAAGGCGTTGGCCATCGAGAGCGAGCTGCGGGAAACCATGTTTCAGGCGTTGCCGGTGCCCGTCTATCTGCGCAATAGCCAGGGCAAGGTGATCAAATCCAATAAACAGGGACGACGTCTGGCCCTGCGCTATTCGCATCAGTTGATGCTGCCGCCGGTACAGCCCCAGAAGAGCGAAGGGGAGCTGGTGCTGGGGGATCAGGTCTTCGCCTATGTCCAGCATCCGCTGCGGCTGGACAAGCAGGCACCTGCCACCGATCTCATCGCCCTGTCGGATATCAGTGTGCTGCGTGAGCAGGCCCGTTTTCTGCGTCAGGCAGAGCGCCGCCTGCGCGCCCTGACCAATACCGTTCCCGGCGTGGTGCTGCAGTTTATGTTCGAGCGGGGACGGGTAGGGGGGATCGAGTTTATCAGCCGGGGCTGTTACGAGCTGCTGGGGCTGGCGAGTCAGCAGATCCGTCGTGAGCCCAAACGGGTGCTCATTATGCTGGAGCGCGAGGATCGCCGCCGGGTACGCCGTGAGATGTTCGCCATGTTGCAGGCTGGCAAACCCTTCGCATTCACCATGCGCTACCACCATCCGACCAAGGGGGTGCGCTGGTTGCAGCTCTATGGCCGTGGGCGCAGTCAGCCGCAGGGTTGGCGAATTTATGCGGTGATGCAGGATGCCACTGCCAGGGTTGAGCAGGATCAGGCATTGCAGCACTCCCATGAGCAGGCGCAACAGGCCGTTCTGGCCAAGGGGCGCTTTTTGGCCGCCATCAGCCACGAGATCCGCACGCCGATGAACGCCATGCTCGGCTTGCTGGAGTGGCTGGCCAGTACTCCTTTGTCGAGAGAGCAAGACTCTGCGCTGGCGCGGGTGCGTCAGGCGGGGGATGAGCTGCTCGGCCTGCTCAACGATGTGCTCGACTTTAGCCGCAACGAAAACAGCAAACTCTCCCTCTCGCCGCAACCCACCGATTTTGCCGAACTGTGCGAGCACGTGGCGGCGGTGCACTGGACCAAGGCGCGGGCCAAGGGAATGCAACTGCGCCTTAAGTTGGACCCGGCTCT
>NZ_JBFODV010000295.1:0-39020 GCF_040908495.1 Aeromonas sp. R1-1
GATTTCAGCAGATCACGGATCTCGGTCAGCAGCTCCTGATCCTTGGTCGGGCCTGCCGGGGTGGCGGCTTCCTCTTCCTGCTTTTTCTTCAGGGTGTTGATGGCCTTTAGTCCCATGAAGATGGCGAAGGAGATGATCAGAAAGTCGATGATTGTCTGGATGAACTTGCCATAGGCGATGACCACGGCGGGTGTTGTACCTTCTGCGGCCTTCAGGGTGACCGCCAGGTCGCTGAAGTCCACGCCGCCCAGGATCAGGCCGATGGGCGGCATGATCACGTCACCGACAAAAGAGGAGACAATTTTGCCGAAGGCGGCACCAATGATGATACCGACCGCCATATCGATGACGTTGCCGCGGGCGGCAAAGGCTTTGAATTCTTGAATCAGACTCATTATTTCCTCCGAAATTAAACAAGATAGCGCGTTGATTACCCTTGCCAAAGGGCGAACTCTTGTCAGGAAAAACAGAGGCTAAGCCGCGTTGTTCCTGTCGTCCTGACTAGCTTGCGGGCGTTATGAGTCCTTGGCAATCGGGGGGAACCATTTTTTTGGTACAAAGTGATATTAATTTTTTGGTAAGTAGCTGGTTGAATGATGAGCTGTGCTGCTGTAGTTTGCTGGGTCGATTCATTCATACCACGTGAGTAAACAAGTGAAGTATTTACTACTGGGAATGATGCTTTTGTGCACATTTGCTGCCAGAGCGGGGATGGATACCCAAGCCTTGAAACAGACCATCACGGCCCGGCTGGGGGTTCCCGTCTATCTGGTTGAACCGACCCCGATCGCGGGGTTGTATATGCTGGGCACCTCACAGGGGGTGCTCTACAGCGATGCCAAAGGGGATTATGTGGTGCAGGGGGTCATGCTTGATATGACCCGCGACATGAAGAACCTGACCATCTCGGGTATGCGCGAGCAGCGCCGACTTGGTCTGGCGCAGGTGGCTCATGCCCCCATCGTGCTCAAGGCCCGGGATGAGCGTCACCGGGTTGCGCTGTTTCTCGGCGAGCAGGACGCAAAGCGCCGTCAGCTCTCCGGCACCTTGCAACACCTGCAGGCATCCGGGGTGAGCGTGGCTCTCTATCCGGTGATTGATCACGCCGAACGGGCCGCCGACTGGTGCAGCGATCCCCTGCTGCAAAATGATCCGTTAAAAGCCTATTTGCCTCAAACGGCATGTAGTGAGACCCTTATCCAAAATATTGGCCTGAGCCAATGGTTGGGGGTCAAGGTACTGCCGGCCTGGGTCTCCTCCGACGGGGATCTCGTGCGCGGGTATCAGAGCCCCGAACAGCTGCTCAAGATACTGGATAATTTTGATGCCTCTGCAAATCCGTCGTCGTCCGCGAGTTGATGATTCCCATCTGCCTGCCACTTTGCATCCCCTGCTTCGTCAAATCTTCGCCAGCCGTGGCGTAGAGGATCCCGCCCTGCTGGAGCGCAGCGCCAGCCAGCTGTTGCCGCCCCAGCGCCTCTATGGGATGGAGCAGGCGGTGCCGCTGCTGGCGGATGCCCTGACTGCCCAGAAACGGATCCTTATCGTCGGCGACTTCGACTGCGATGGTGCCACCAGCTCCGCCCTGTGTGTGCTGGCCCTGCGCGCCATGGGCGGTCGCCACATCGATTTTCTGGTGCCCAACCGCTTCGAGTTTGGCTACGGCCTTACCCCCGAAATTGTCGAGCTGGCGGTGGCGCGCGGCGCCGAGTTCCTGATCACGGTGGATAACGGCATCTCCAGCATCGCCGGGGTGGCGGCTGCCAAGGCGGCTGGTATGCAGGTACTGGTTACCGATCACCATTTGCCGGGTCAGGAGCTGCCTGACGCCGATGCCATCGTCAACCCGAACCAGCATGGTTGCGATTTCCCCTCCAAGTCGCTGGCCGGGGTGGGGGTAGCCTTCTACCTGATGGCGGCCCTCAACACCCATCTGCGTCAGCTCGGCTGGTACGAACGGCAAGGGTTGCGAGCCCCCAATGTGGCGGATTACCTCGATCTGGTGGCCCTCGGCACGGTCGCCGACGTGGTGGCGCTCGATGGCAACAACCGCATTTTGGTCCATCAGGGCTTGCAGCGGATCCGGGCCGGGCGCTGTCGCCCCGGCATTCAGGCGCTGGTGGATGTGTCGGGCCGCGATGGTCGCCGTCTCACCGCCGCTGACCTCGGTTTTGCGCTGGGGCCGCGCCTCAATGCTGTTGGGCGCCTCGATGACATGTCCCTCGGGGTCGCCTGTCTGCTCTGCGATGATCTCAATCTGGCGCGCCAGCTTGCGGCCGAGATGGACAGCCTCAATCAGGAGCGCAAGGAGATTGAGCAGGGGATGCAGCAGGAGGCCCTCGCCACCCTGGAGCAGATCCGGTTTCGCGATGGCGAGGTGCCGTCGGGTATAGTGCTGCACCGTAACGAGTGGCATCAGGGGGTGGTGGGGCTGGTGGCCTCCAAGGTGAAGGAGAAGTACTACCGCCCGGTCATCGCGTTTGCCGAGAGCAGCGAGACCGAGCTCAAGGGCTCTGGCCGCTCCATCCCTGGCGTGCACTTGCGCGATGCGCTGGAACTGCTTGATACCCGCCACCCGGGGCTGATGGGCAAGTTTGGCGGCCACGCCATGGCGGCAGGGCTGACCCTGCCCAAGGCCAATATCGAGGCGTTCGGTCGGGCCTTTGAGGCGGTCATCAGCGAGCTGGTGACACCGGAGCTTTTGACCGGGGTGTTGCTCACCGATGGCGAGTTGTTGCCAGACGAGCTCAACCTCGAGCTGGCGGAGCTTATTCGCGCCTCCGGCCCCTGGGGTCAGGCCTTCCCCGAGCCGCTGTTCGACGGCGAGTTCGTGCTGGTGCAGCAGCGGCTGGTGGGGGAGAAGCACCTCAAAATGATGCTGACAACCGATTCCGGTCACGCGGTGGATGCCATCGCCTTTGGCGTCGATCTCAAGCGCTGGCCCGATGCCTCGGTCAAGCGGGTGCGGCTTGTCTACCGGCTTGACGTCAACGAGTGGCGTGGCAACCGCAGCGTGCAGCTGCTGGTGGAGCATTTGGAGGCAGCCGGTCTCTGAGCCGGGAGCATTGCTGCTCTGATCGCTGACATCGCTGACATCGCTGACAACGGCCACCCTCGGGTGGTCGTTTTTGTTGGCGGATCTCTGGAAAAGGGCGTTGACCCGTCTATAGCTTCACAGTTTAAGCTCATCTCTATCGGGTCACCTGAGGGCCCGCACAGTGAGTGATTGCCATGAAAATATCCGAACTGGCCCGCCGCTGCGGCCTCGCCCGCTCCACCCTGCTCTATTACGAGAAGCTGGGGGTGATTGCCGGTACTCGGGCCGCCAACGGCTATCGCCACTATGACGAGGGGGATCTGCAGCGACTGCAGATGGTGCAGGCCCTGCAGGCGGGTGGTCTCAGCCTCAAGCAGTGCCTCGCCTGTCTGGCTGGCGAGATAGATCAGGCGGCATTGCAGGCCCGGGTCAGGGAGCTCGATAAGGAGCTGGCCCGGATGCAGCGCGCCCGGGATCTGTTGGCGGATCTGGCAGGGTTGCGTCCGCGCTCCGGTGAGGAATTCAAGGCCTGGCAGCTGCAACTGCAGCGCGAGGCACCGGAGGCCTACTTCGCGTGGGTGATGAAACAGGGTTTTAGCGAGAAAGATCGCTACCACTTGCAATGGTTGAGCAAAGACATGAATGAACATGAGCGTTACATCAAGGACTTTATCAAGCTGCTGGATGGCATGAGTTACTGGGGGCCGGGGGATCGCGCCTTCACCCAGCAGCAGTTTGCCGCCTTGCCCATCCGGCCGCGCCGGATCCTCGACATGGGTTGCGGGCGCGGTGCCTCGACCATGGCGCTGGCTCAGGTGACCGATGCCGCCATCGTAGCCATCGATCTGGAAGAGGAGGCACTGGCCGCCGTGACGCACTCCGCCCGTGCAGCAGGCTTTGAGCATGTCTCCACCCTCTGTGCCAACATGGCGGCACTGCCGGACGATCTGGCTCCGGCCGATCTCATCTGGGCGGAGGGGAGCGCCTACGTGATGGGGGTTGCCAATGCGCTGAAGGCGTGGCGTCCGCTGCTCGCGAGCCCGCAGGCTTGCATCGTGCTGAGTGATGCGGTCTGGCTGACCGATAATCCGCCCGAGGAGGCATTGGCATTCTGGCAGCAGGATTATCCCGCCATGCAGACGCTGGCGGGCCTGCTTGAGACGGTACAAGCGGCAGGCTACCGCTGCCTGTCACACACCCCATTGCCGATGAGTGCCTGGAACAATTATCTGGACCCCATCGAGGTCAATCTGTTGCGCTATCGAGACGAGCTGGGGGAGAGTGCCGCCTGGCAGGATTTGAGCCGGGAAGTGGCCATCCACCGCCAATATCTGGGCAGTTACGGCTATGTGATCTGCTGCCTGCAGGCGATGTGAAGAGGATGGCTATTGCCATTGAGGGTGAGCCAGTGACCGGACGGGGGAGCAGATGCTCCCCCATTTGTTTGGGTTTTTAAATGCTCAGCTCAGTGATAATTGAGTGTTTAGTGCTGACTTGAATGATTCTATCAATATCAAAATCCAATAAAGCGATGGCTTGTGATATATTTATCCCCGCATTCCAGTCATCCCTGAAGGAGCTCGATCCTTGCCTCTTGCCAGTCGCTTACCCCCAAGCCGCATACAGCACGGTGCAATGGCCTTTGCCATCGCCTGCATTCTGTGGCTCGCTGCTTTTGCCGCAGCTGGGCTGAGCGCCGTGTCGCAGGGGCCATCTGCCGGGGCGATGGCGGGGATGGCACTGCAAGACCCGCTCAACCAGCGTCTGGTCGACACGGTCGGCTTGCTGCCGGGCAACCAGTGGCGCCACGGTGTCGAGCAGGGGCGGCGGTTGGCGAAAGAGCGGGACGGCCATCTCTATCAGATGCTGCTGGCCTGGTTCCAGCACGATATCCTCGGCCTGCTCTGTGGCCTGCTGTTCTTTGTGCCGCTGATCTATGTCAGACAAGCATGTGGCCACGTTGGCTATCTGCATAAACGGCAACTCTGCGGCCACCATCTGCAATTTCGCTTCTGTCACGGCGACTAGCTCACTCGGCTGGCGGACGCTCATCCACGTTTTCACACTGCTTTTAACGCTCCCGATTGACTGACGGGGCAGGCTGAAACCTGCAGCCTTCGCTCTATCGTCCGGTGCTGCGTCCGCGCTTTCTATTGTTTCGTCCATGCTGCTGGCCATCGGCCAGAGGCAGACTTTCTCTTTGCGCAAACACCTGGTGAGTACACCCTATGGACTACTACCTCAACCTGTTTATTCACTCAGTCTTTGTCGAGAACCTCGCCCTGGCATTCTTTCTGGGGATGTGTACCTTTCTGGCCGTCTCGAAGAACATCAACACCGCCTTTGGCCTTGGTATGACGATCCTAGTGGTGATGGTGATCGCCATTCCCCTCAACAACTTGATTTACCGCCATATCTTGCGGGCAGGCAGCACCTTTTTCGGGGAATTCGATCTGGGATTTCTCGATTACATCATTTACATCGGGGTGTTGGCGGCGCTGGTGCAGGTGATGGAGATGGTGCTCGACAAGTACGCTCCGGCGCTCTATCAGGCGCTCGGCATCTATCTGCCGCTGTTGACGGTGCATTGCGCTATCTTTGGCGGGGTGATGTTTATGGCGCAGCGGGATTACGATTTTATCGAGTCGCTGGTCTACAGCGCAGGCTCGGGGCTTGGCTGGCTGCTGGCCATTGTCGCCATGGCCGGTTTGCGCCAGAAACTGAAGTACGCTGATGTACCCGAGGGGCTGCGGGGCATCGGCATCACCTTTATCGTGGCGGGGCTGATGTCCCTCGGCTTTATGTCCTTCTCAGGCATATCGCTTTGATTGGAGATGAAAAAAACGAGGCGCCAGCGGGCGCCTCGTTGTTTATCAGGGATTGCGGATGGCCATTACAGCTCGCGGGCCCAGGGGTGAGCCTTGGGGCGCAGCGCCAGCGCCAGACCCAGCAGCAGCACGGTCAGACCGTAGAGGGGCCAGCTGCCAAAGCGCATGTAGGGGGGCTCGCCGTGGGCGGGACGCACTTCGCTGCGCAGCACGCCCGCTTCAAACTGCGGGATCTGGCCGATGATGCTGCCATCGATCTCGGTCACGATAGTGATACCGGTGTTGGTGTCCCGCAGCAGCGGACGAGCCAGCTCCAGCGCGCGCATCCGAGCGATCTCCATATGCTGCCAGGGGCCGATACTGGTGCCAAACCAGGCGTCGTTGGAGACGGTCAGCAGGAAGTCGGTATCAGTATTGACGTTGCGGCGCACCTCCTCCGGGAAGATGATCTCGTAGCAGATGGCGGCGGCAAACTTGAGCCCCTTGGCGATCAGGTTGGGCTGCACTTCGTCACCCCGGCTGAAGGAGGACATCGGCAGGTTGAAGAAGGGGGCGATGGGGCGCAGCAGATCTTCAAACGGCACGAACTCGCCGATGGGCAGCAGGTGGTACTTGTTGTAGCGGTTGGAGTGGTTGTAGAAGTAGGACTCCTTGCCATCCGCATCCTGCACCCCCATGCCGAGCACGGTATTGTAGAAGCGCTGTTGCTGCTCGTCGTAGTGAATGATCCCCGCCAGCAGGCCGGTATCGTTCACCTTCATCGCCTTGTCCAGATTCTCCAAATAGGGGCCCATCGCCTTCTCGATGGCCGGGATCGCCGACTCCGGCCAGATGATGATGTCGGCATCCTGATTCTCGCGGCTCAAGTCCTGATAGGTGCGCACCGTGGGGGCCAGCGCCTCCGGATCCCATTTGAGGGATTGGGCGATATTGCCCTGCACCAGTGCCACCTTGACCGGTTCGCCACGGGTCACCCAGTTGAGTTGCATCAGGCCGTGAGCACCGGCAACCAGCAGGGCAGGCACCGCCAGCCAGAGCGGGGAGCGGGATTTCCACACCAGCCAGATAGCGGAAGCGGAGAACAGCAGAGCAAGGGTGATGCCCTGCACCCCGAGAATGGGGGCAAAGCCCTTGAGGGGGCCGTCGATCTGGCTGTAACCAAACCAGAGCCAGGGGAAACCGGTCATCACCCAGCCGCGCAGCCAGTCAGCCACCAACCAGAGGGCCGGGAAGGCGAGCAGCCAGCGGCTCCAGTGACGGCCGCCAAAGAAGCGGGCAAAGACCCAGCAGGCGAGCGTCGGGTAGAGTGCCAGATAGGCGGAGAGCCCGGCCAGCAGGACGAAGGCGACCGGCAGCGGGATGCCGCCAAACTCGGTCATGCTGACGTGGATCCACCACAGCCCCGGCAAAAAGAGTCCCATGGCGTAGCCAAAACCGCGCCAGGCGGCCTGTTTCGGCGTGGCTTTGTCCAGCAGGGCGTAGAGGCCAAGCAGGGAGGGGATCACCAGCGGCCAGTAGCCGAAGGGGGAGAAGGCCAGCACGGCGATGGCACCAGAGGCCAATGCACTGAGGCTTAACAGAATTTTGGAAGTAACAGGGGATAATCTCACGGGCGATGGTGCTCGTCTTGGTGTGCAACTGGGGTCGAATGGCCGGTATCTTAACCTGTAAGCGGGGCAACGGCGAGCCTCGATGCCGGTGGCAGAGAGCACAACGCCCCGAGGTCGGGGCGTTGTTTCACACATCGAGCGGATCTGCCTATTGCGGCTCGGATTGCGCCGCCGCGTGGTGCTCGGGGATCTTCACCTGCAACTGCTGCAGACGACGCCGGTCGGCATGCATCACCTTGAACAGGTAGCCATCCAGCTCGATCTCCTCGCCCTTCTTGGGCAGGTGGCTGAATGCGTGCATCACCAGACCGCCTACCGTATCCACCTCTTCATCGCTGAATTTGGTGCCGAAGAAGTCGTTGAAATCCTCGATCTCGGTCAGGGCACTGATGGAGAAGACCCGCTTGCTGAGGCGGCGGATTTCGTCCGGCTCATCCTCGATGTCGTCAAACTCGTCGTCGATCTCGCCAACGATCAGTTCCAGTATGTCTTCGATGGTCACCAGACCGGAGACGCCACCAAATTCGTCGACCACAATGGCCATGTGGTAGCGCTCTTCACGGAACTCCTTGAGCAGACGGTCAACCCGTTTGCTTTCGGGGACGATCACCGTGGGGCGCAAGATGTTCTCGAGCTGCAGCGGCTCGCTGGCATGATGGCCGCCAAACCCGAAGGGGAGCAGATCCTTGGCGAGCAGAATGCCCTCCACATGATCCTTGTCCTCGTTGATCACCGGGAAGCGGGAGTGGCCGGACTCGATGATCACCGGCAGGATCGCATCCACCGGCTGGGACTTCTCGATGGTCACCATCTGGGAGCGGGGGATCATGATATCGCGCACGCGAAGATCGGCGATCTCCAGCACTCCCTCGATCATGTCCTTGGTGTCCTGATCGATGAGGTCGCGCTCTTCGGCATCGGCTATCACGTCTACCAAATCATTGCGGTCTTTTGGCTCGCCCTGGAAGAGTTGGCTGAGTTTGTCGAGCCAGGTTTTCTTCGGCGAGCCGGTACTAGGGTGATCGTCGGTCATTTTCTCTCTTGGTTACTCGTATGAACACACTTGAAATAGTTCGGGTTATATAAGGATGGCCATCTGCTGTTTCAAGACGATGACCATCCGGTTCTTTACTCTTCGTCGTTCAGATAAGGATCGGCAAAACCTAGCTCCTGCATGATGTCGCGCTCAAGCGCTTCCATCTCTTCGGCTTCCTCATCCTCGATATGGTCATAACCTAGCAGATGCAGACTGCCGTGCACAACCATGTGGGCCCAGTGGGCCATCATGGGCTTGCCCTGCTCCTCAGCCTCGCGCTCTACCACCTGACGGCAGATCACCAGATCGCCGAGCAGCGGCAGCTCCAGACCGGGTGGCGCCTCGAACGGGAAGGAGAGCACGTTGGTGGGCTTGTCCTTGCCGCGATAGGTGAGGTTGAGCTCGTTGCTCTCCGCCTCGTCGACGATGCGCACCGTCACTTCAGCCTCCTGCTGGAAGCCGAGAATGGTGCCGTCGAGCCAGCCTTGCAGCTGGGCTTCGGTGGGCAGGCCGTCAGTGCTGGCACTGGCCAGTTGCAGATCCAGGGTTACGCTCATTGCTCACTCTCTTTGCTGGCGTTTGTTTGGCCGGCCACCTTCTCGGCGGCCTGTTTGGCGTCGAATGCCTCGTAAGCCTGCACGATACGGGCCACCACCGGGTGGCGCACCACGTCTTTGGACTCGAAGAAGTTGAACGACAGACCATCGACCCCTGGCAGCACTTCCAGCGCGTGGCGCAGGCCGGATTTGGCGTTGCGCGGCAGGTCTACCTGGGTGATGTCACCGGTGACCACCGCCTTGGAGTTGAAGCCGATGCGGGTGAGGAACATCTTCATCTGCTCGGTGGTGGTGTTCTGGGCCTCATCGAGAATGATAAAGGCGTCATTGAGGGTTCTTCCGCGCATATAGGCGAGCGGCGCCACCTCGATGATATTGCGCTCCATCAGCTTCTCGACCCGCTCAAAACCCAGCATCTCGAACAGGGCGTCGTAGAGCGGGCGCAGGTAAGGATCCACCTTCTGGGAGAGATCGCCGGGCAGGAAGCCCAGCTTCTCACCTGCTTCCACCGCCGGACGGGTCAGCAGAATGCGGCGGATCTCCTGACGCTCCAGCGCATCCACCGCTGCCGCCACCGCCAGATAGGTCTTGCCGGTACCGGCCGGGCCGATGCCGAAGCAGATGTCGTGGCGCACGATGTTGGCGATGTACTGGGCCTGATTGGGGCTGCGTGGCTTGATGAGACCGCGCTTGGTCTTGACCGTCACCTCCTTGCCATAGGGGATGCTCGGCGTCGGTTCGTCATCCTGCTCCAGCACCCGCGACTCCTGAATGGCCAGATGGACCATGTCGGGAGTGATGTCGGTCACCTTGCCACCCTTGAGGGGCTGGGTTTCCACATAGAGGTGTTTGAGGATGATGGCGGCGGCATCCAGCTGGGCCGGTTTGCCCACCAGCTGGAAGTGGCTGTCACGGTAGCTGATCTCGACGCCGAGGCGGCGCTCCAGCTGCTTGATATTGTCATCGAAGGGGCCGCACAGGCTGGCAAGGCGCTGGTTGTCGGCGGGCTCCAGATGCAGATTCAGGGTCGAGATGTGTCGGCTCAAAATATCCTCGTCTCAAGGCGCTCCCCATCCGCCGGGCGAATGGGGAGGAGGGGATTAATGGGGTGTGAAAGCGGCCACGCCCAGCTCGTCCGGTACGTTATCCGGGCGACGGGCCAGGATTTCGCTCGGTGCTGTGGCGATCCGCAGGTTCATCTCGCTCTCGCCGCGGATGAACTTGCCGCGCAGGGAGTTGGGACGCACCTCGGTGATCTCCACGTCGGCAAAGCCGCCGATCAGGGTGTGCTGGCCTTCGAAGTTGACCACCCGGTTGTTCTCGGTGCGGCCACACAGCTGCATCGGGTCGAGCTTGGAGGGCCCTTCCACCAGGATGCGCTGGGTGGTGCCCAGCATGGCGCGGCCAATCTGCATCGCCTGGTTGTTGATGACGTGCTGCAAGCGGGCCAGACGGGCTTTCTTCACTTCCATGTCGACATCGTCGGGCATGTCGGCGGCCGGGGTGCCCGGGCGCGGGCTGAAGATGAAGCTGAAGCTCATGTCGAAACCCACATCCTCGATCAGCTTCATGGTCGCTTCAAAGTCTTCGTCCGTCTCGTTCGGGAAGCCAACGATGAAGTCGGAGCTGATGGTGATGTCGGGACGGGCGGCACGCAGGCGACGGATCTTGGATTTGTACTCCAGGATGGTGTGCGGGCGCTTCATCATGGTCAGGATGCGGTCGGAGCCGCTCTGCACCGGCAGGTGCAGGAAGCTGACCACTTCCGGGGTGTCTTTGTAGACTTCGATGATGTCGTCGGTGAACTCGATCGGGTGGCTGGTGGTGTAGCGAATGCGATCGATACCGTCGATGGCGGCCACCAGACGCAGCAGCTCGGCGAAGGTGCAGATGCCGCCATCAAAGGTCGGGCCGCGGTAAGCGTTGACGTTCTGACCGAGCAGGTTCACTTCGCGCACGCCCTGCTGGGCGAGCTGGGCGATTTCGTAGAGCACGTCGTCCAGCGGTCGGCTCACCTCTTCACCGCGGGTGTAGGGCACCACGCAGTAAGTACAGTATTTGGAGCAGCCTTCCATGATGGAGACGAACGCGGTAGCCCCTTCGGCGCGCGGTTCGGGCAGGCTGTCGAATTTTTCGATCTCGGGGAAGGCGATATCAACCTGGGCACCACGGCCCTCTTGCACTTCCTTGATCATGGCGGGCAGGCGATGCAGGGTCTGCGGGCCGAACACGATATCCACATAGGGAGCGCGTTGGCGAATCGCATCGCCCTCCTGAGAGGCAACGCAGCCACCCACGCCGATCACCAGACCGGGCTTTTTGGCCTTGAGCTTTTTCCAGCGTCCCAGCTGGTGGAACACCTTCTCCTGCGCTTTTTCGCGGATGGAGCAGGTATTGAGCAGCAAGACATCTGCCTCTTCGGGCTCTTCGGTAAGGGTGTAGCCATTGCTGGCATCCAACAGGTCGGCCATTTTGGACGAGTCATACTCGTTCATCTGGCAACCCCAGGTTTTAATGTGAAGTTTCTTGCTCATTGCTTCTCTTGACTTGTTTTGAAATCGGCATGGTCAAAGGACCGCGCATTTTACTCCGCAATCTGGATACTGCCTAGCTAATATCCAGCTGGCAATGGTGCTCACCCGATACCTGTTGCCAGCAAGCTCAATAAGCTTTCTCCTTGATTTGACGCAGCAATTCCCCGTTTGTCTCACTGTTTATCAGTCGCCCTTGCGCTATCATGCAGCCATCCGGTTCACGTCCGGGCGCTGTCGCCGGACGCACCCTTTCAGGAATAAATGTATGGAACAGTGTGATATCGCCATCGTCGGCGCCGGCATGGTGGGCGCCGCCACCGCCTGTCTGCTGGCAGCCCAGGGCCTCTCGGTGCGGGTCATCGAGACCCAACTGCCGGAGCATTACGCGCCGGAGCAGCCGCTGGATCTGCGGGTCTCAGCCATCAGTCAGGCCTCGGTGGCGCTGCTGGAGCAGGCCGGTGCCTGGCACCATCTGCAGCAGATGCGACTCTGCCCCTACCGCCGGCTGGAGACCTGGGAGCTGGACGGTTTTGCCACCCGCTTCAATGCCGCCGATCTCGGTCTGCCCCAGCTCGGCTACATCATCGAAAACCGGTTGGTGCAGCTCGCCCTGCTCAAGCGGATGGAGGATTTTCCCACCATCCAGACCCACACCCCGGCGGCGGTGACCAGCCTGCGCCAGAGTGCGGATGAAGCTGTGCTGACTCTGGATGATGGCACCGAGCTGGCGGCCCGCTGGGTGCTGGCCTGCGACGGCGCCGAATCCCACACCCGCAAGCTGGCGGGTATCGGCGTATCGCGCTTCGAGTACCGCCAGCACTGCATGCTGATCAATATCGACACTGACTTTGCGCAGGAAGATATCACCTGGCAGCAGTTCACCCCGAGCGGCCCGCGCGCCTTCCTGCCATTACCAGGCCAGCACGGCTCTCTGGTGTGGTATGACAGCCCGGCTCGTATCCGAGTGCTGGCGGCCATGAGCAACGAAGGGCTTGCCGCCGAAGTGCGCCGCCACTTCCCAAGCCGGCTCGGCGGGTTCACCGTCACCGGCAAGGGGAGCTTCCCGCTGGTGCGCCGCCACGCCAACGACTATCACGCCGGTCGGGTGGTGTTGCTTGGCGATGCTGCCCACACCATCAACCCGCTGGCGGGGCAGGGGGTCAACCTCGGCTTCAAGGATGTGGCCTGCTGGGCTGATCTGCTGCAAGGAGCTGGCGCCGACTGGCATCAGCTGGCGCTGGCCGAGCGTTACGAGTGGCGCCGTCGTCCCGACAACCTATTGATGCAGTCGGGGATGGATCTCTTCTACGGGGTGTTCAGCAACGAGATTGGCCCCCTCAAGCTGGCCCGCAATCTGGCCCTCAATCTGGCGGACAAGGCGGGCCCATTGAAGGAGATGGCGCTGCGCTATGCACTGGGGCTGGTTTGACAGGTAGAAACCAGATAGCACGGGCTGAATGCTCGAAGGAGCAAAGGTGATGAACAAGGCACTGCTGGTGATCGATTTTATCAACGACATCGCCCACCCCGACGGGCGCATCGCCGCCTCCGCAGCCCATGTGTTGGAGCAGGATGCCATCGCGCATGCCAATCAGGCGCTGGCCCATGCCCGCGCCAACGGCTGGCTGGTAGTGCTGATCAAGGTGGGCTTTGACGGCGGCTATCAGCTGCAACCCAAGGGGTCTCCCATGTTTGGTCGCGCTCACCAGTTGGGGGCGCTCTCTTTGGCTGACAGCGGCACCGACTTTCATCCTGATCTGGATGTGCAGCCCGGTGATCTGGTGCTGACCAAGCCCAGAGTGAGCCCCTTCTATGGCACGGCGCTGGAGCCTGCGCTGCGGGCCAACCACATCGACCACCTCTATCTGTGCGGGGTGAGCACCAGCTGGGCCATTCAGGCGGCAGCGCGGGATGGTCACGATCGCGACTACGCCATCACCATTCTGGAGGATGCCTGCGCCGCCGCAGATGCCACCGAGCATCACACCTCGCTGCGGATGCTGGGTCGCATCGCCGAGATCATCAAGGTGTCCCAACTGGCCTGAAACCTTGCCGGATGGTGTTCGATGGTGAAATTTGGTCTCAGTTGGCTAAGTGGAAATTGGGTGCTTTACTCTATCTGCTGACTTTATTGTTAATAGATGGCGGTATGCCACTTTTGCCACAGGATGGCCATCATGGTGGATGATATACAGAGGCCGCGAAGTCACTTCTCCGAGCGGGCTCATTATCTGGCTGCGCTGCTGGATTCGCTGGAAGACCAGATATCGGTGATAGATCGGGATGGCGTGATCCATTACACCAATCTCGCCTGGGAGTTGTTTGGTGAACAAAACGGCATGCCCAAGGGATATAACTGGATTGGGGTCAATTACATGGGGGCTTGTGACGATGAAGCCGAACCCTCGGGATTGGCTGCCGTGGAGGGGATCCTTCGGGTTATCCGTCATCAGCAGGATAAGTTCTATCTGGAATACCCCTGCCACAGCCCCGACACCCAGCGCTGGTTTATGATGCGAGTAGCGCCGGTACCCGGGCTTGATGCCGAGTATTTTTCCATCGCCCATATCAATATCACCGAGCGCAAGCTGCTGGAGCTGGAAGTTGCCAGCCTTTCCCAACATGATCCCTTGACCGGACTGGCCAATCGGCGGCTGTTCAACAGCTTTTTGCATAACGAGTGGCGGCGCAGCATGCGTGAACATACCCCGCTCTCCCTCATCATGCTGGATCTGGATAACTTCAAGGCGTGCAATGACCATCTTGGTCATCAGATGGGGGATGGCTCCCTCCAGCTGGTGGGCCATCTTCTGCAGTCCTTCTGCCAGCGTCCGGCGGATCTGCCCTGCCGTTTTGGTGGTGACGAGTTTGCCCTGATCCTCGGCAATACCGATCGAGATGCGGCCCAGCGGATTGGAGAGGAGATCCGCCAGGCCATCAACGATCTCGACATCGTGGTGGCAAATAATATTCAGCTTAGCGCCAGCATTGGCATTGCAACCTATACAGCAGAGCAACCGCTGGAGGGAGAAGGGGCGTTGCTGGCCGCGGCCGATGCGGCGCTTTATTGCGCCAAGGGGGCGGGTAAAAACCGTAGTCACTGCGCCAGCTGTTGAGCCGCATTGCCGCTTTTGTCCTGCATGCGCCCCCTTGATGGGGGCGCACTGTTTTATGGCTGGTCACGGTGTTAGCTACCAGCAAGGGTTGGTTTCAGCGCTCGGGTGTGGCCGACACTGGCAAGGGATGGCTGGCGATCACCTGCCTGACGAAGTGATCCCGGATGGGGTCGGCAAAGTCCGGATTCCATACCATGCTGACCTCCCACTCGGAGCTGGGGCCTGAGAGGGGATAGAGGGTGACATCGGGCCCTGCGATAAAGCTGACGCTGCGCGGCAGGATGGCATTGCCGATGCCCGCCGCGACCAGCGCCACCAGCGTCTGGATATCCTCGGCCTCCTGGACCATGCCGGTCAGCCGATTGGCGCCGAGGAAACCGGCGATCTGCTGGCTGAGCCCGGGGCAGCGGTGGCCCACCATCTGCAACAGGGGTTGACGGGTCAGTGCCTGCTGGACGTCGAATGCGGCCGGGTCTGGTTCGGTCATTCTTGTCGGCACCGCCAGCACCAGCCGGTCGATCAGCAGTCTGTGCTCCTGCAGCTGCGGCGTCTGAGGTCTGCGCATAAAGCCAAGCTGCAACTGGCCGGAGAGCAGCTGCTCCTGCTGGATGGCGGAGGGCATATCCTGCAGATGGACTATCACGTTCGTGACCTGCTGCTTGAAGCGGGCCACCAGTGAGGGTGCAAGCGCAAAGCTCGACAGACCAAAGCCAATCTTGAGCCGACCGGCTACCCCGCTCGCCACCGCCAGTGCATGGCTCTCGAACTCCCGACCGTGCTCGACCAGCGCACTCGCCTGAGTGAGCAGCTGGGCGCCGAGTGCCGTCAGCTCGGCACCGTGGCGGCCCCGTTTGAACAGGGTGCAGCCCAGTGCCTGCTCCAGCCCCTGGATCTGCTTGGTGAGGGCCGGCTGGGTGATAAAGAGGCGGCTGGCCGCTTCCCGGTAGTTGGCGGTGTCGGCCAGCGTCACAAACGCCTGCAGTTGCCTCAAGTCGAATTTCATTCCAATTGGTTATCCAAAGTGGCGATTTATTGATTATAAATTATCTAATCGCCTTGTTCTAATGGCTCGGCAAGGGGGGGAATCGCCCTCCTCTGAACCGGAACAAGGAGCCATATCATGTCTACCCAACGCTATCTCTTTTTGATCAAGGGCACCCTGGTGCTGGCCCAGCCATTGGCGGCCCCGGAGACGGGGGAGCTGCTCGCCAGCCTGCTGCAACAGGGGTTTGTGGTCGGCCCCTTGCAAGTGTGGGCAGGCAGTACCGAGCAGGCACTCGCCTGTTATGAGCGTGCCGCCCAGCAGCAGGCCTTTGCCGATGCGCTCTCTGGCTCTCTGCCCGAGCTGGCCGGGGTGCCTGTATGAGTGCAGGAATGAACACGATCACCCTGTCGGTATCCGCCCTGCTGCTCGATATGGATGGCACCCTGGTCTGCTCGACCGGCGATGTGGAGAAGGTGTGGCGGCTCTGGTGCCAGCATCATCAGCTTGCCCCAGAGCCGGTGTTGGCTATGTGCCACGGTATGCGCTCACGTGAGGTGATCCGAGCGTTGGCCCCGCAACTGGATGTCGAGTGGGAGGCGGCGCGGCTTGACGAGCTGGAGATGGAACATACCGGTGGCGACGCCATCTTTGGGGCTGGCGAGTTGCTGCGCCGCTTGCCGCCAGAGCATTGGGCCATTGTGACCTCCGCCAGCCAGCGGGTTGCTCGCCATCGCCTGAGTTGTGCCGGTTTGCCGCTGCCGACCGTGCTGGTGGGGGCCGAAGCTGTGATCAATGGCAAGCCCGATCCCGAGCCCTATCTGCTGGGAGCCAAACGGCTTGGCATCTCGCCCGCTCGCTGTCTGGTATTTGAGGATGCCCCGGCCGGTATCGAGAGCGCCCTGCGTGCAGGTTGCACTGTGGTGCAGGTAGGGGGCGATGCGCCGCTCAATCCGGCGGTGGTGGCGGTGATCCGCGATTGGCGCGAGGTGAAGGTGGAGATTGGAGAGACATCTCTGCTGGTGACGCTGCTCACCTGAGCGGTGGATAGAGCGTATTACGACCGCAGATTGCGGTATGAACCATCGCTATCAACACTGTATGCCGCAATAAAAACGCCCCCGAGATGCGGGGGCGTTTTGCTATCTCAATGGTTATTTGAAAACGCGGAAACGGGTAGCATCGTCGATAAAGGTCTTGTCGCCGGCCGGTTGCTTGATGCTGCCAAAGGGCATTTGGGCGCGCAGCAGCCAGCTGGCGGGCAGGTTCCACTCCTTGCGTACCGCCTCGTCGATGAGGGGGTTGTAGTGTTGCAGGGAGGCACCGACTTTCTCCTGCGCCAGCGTCGTCCAGACCGCAAACTGGGCGATGCCGGTGGCATGTTCCGACCAGATGGGGAAGTTGTCTGCGTAGAGGGCGAATTTTTGCTGCAGATCCTTGATGACATCTGTGTCTTCGAAGAACAGCACGGTACCGAAGCCTGCGCGGAAGCTGCCATCTACCTTGGCCTCACTCTGGGCGTAGGCCTCCGGCGGCACAATCTTTTTCAGCTCGGCTTTGACGATATCCCACAGCTTGTGGTGCTGGGCGCCAAACAGGATGACGGCGCGGGAGCTCTGGGAGTTGAAGGAGGAGGGGCTGTGTCTGATGGCATCCTGGATCAGGGCCGTCAGCTGCTCCGGCGTATGGGAGACCTGGTCGCCCAGGGCATAGATGGTACGACGTGCTTTGATCTGCTCGATAAACGGACTGCTCATAACATCTCCTTTGCTTGATAGTCATCGGGCGCCAGCCTTGTGGCCAGCCATCCCCTGTTGTTCAAGCTATAGACTATACCACCCGATTATCTTCCGGGCGTTTACATGTAGTGGTGACACTTTCAACTGAGGGTTAACACCCCGCACATAGGCGATCCTGCTGCTCCCCAGTGAACGGGGTTGAGGCGCGCTGAACTGCCAGCCCAGCTGAGATTGCGCCACCCAACCCTGCTCAGGTGACAGGAGCTGTCCGATCGCCAGTAGTTGGGGTGGGGCTGCAACAGCCTCCCGCCCCTGCCGAGGGACACGCCATACCTGTGAAATAAAAAATTTCTTTTGGTTATTCAAGAGATTGAATTCGGGCTTGCCGGTCACGCCTATTGCCGGGTTTCAAGTGAAAATCTACTTGCCGCTAGTCACCCACTGGTTTGCTGCCTGCCGGTTTGTATAGTGCAGAGGAAATTAATCAGATTGGACAGGAGTACCCATGGAGATGAATTCGCGTGCTCTTCGCGCACTGGCACTGCTGGGCGCCTTGCTGGCTGGCAGCACGACCGTGCACGCATCCGAGACCCTCAATACCATTTTGGGTGGCGGCGCAGGTGGGGTAGCGGGCACCATGATCGGCAAGGAGCTGGGGGGCGATACCGGTGCGCTGGTTGGTGCGGCCATTGGCGGCGCAGCTGGTGGTGCGGCGACGGCCAACAAGGGCAACAAGAATGAAGCGGCCCTTGGCGGCGCGGTGGGGGCGCTGGGTGGTGCTGCTATCGGCAAGAGTGTCGGTGGTGATACCGGCCAGCTGATCGGCGCTGGGGTTGGCGGGGCGAGTGGCTCGGCCATCGGTGCCAAGACCGGGGATGGCCACCAGAGTCAGGATCGCTATTACGATGATGATGACCACCATCACAAGCATCACAAAAAGCACAAGAAGCATAAAAAACACAGATGGCATGACGACGATTGATCGCCATCTGTCGTGAATGGTGGGAATGAAACAACGGGGCCAGTGGGCCCCGTTTTGCATGTTTGCTCAGACCAGCCGGTGCTGGCGGCGACCGGCGGCAAAGGCGTTGATGTTGTCGATCAGCTGATCGGCCAGCCGCTGCATCGACTCCTCGCTGGCCCAGGCCACATGCGGGGTGAGGATGAAGTGGGGGTATTGCAGCGCCTTCATCAGGGGATGGTCGGGGGGCGGCGGTTCGACGCTCGCCACATCGAAACCGGCACCACCGAGGCTGCCGTTGGCCAGCGCCCGCAGCAGCGCCTCTTCATCCACCAGACCGCCACGGCCGACGTTGATCAGCAGGGCGCCCGGTTTCATCAAGCCCAGCTCCCGCTCGCCAATCAGGTTGCGGGTATAGGGGGTGAGCGGGCAGTGCAGGCTGATCACATCCGAGCTTTGCAGCAGCTCGTCGAGGGGCAGGCGATCTTCGTCGTGGCTGCCACCGATCTGGCTCTGGGCGTAACGTACCGTCATCCCCATCCCCTTGGCCCGCTCGCCGAGCGCCTGACCCAGGGTTCCCTTGCCGATGATGCCAAGCTGCTTGCCGTGCAGATCCATGATGTTGTGATCGAAGAAGCAGAACTGGCCGCTCTGTTGCCAGCGCCCCTCCAGCAGCGACTGGCGCCAGCAGAAGAGGTTGCGCGACAGGGCCAGCATCAGCGCCATGGCATGTTCCGGCACCGAGGGGCCCGAGTAGTTGCGGATGTTGCATACCCCGACGTTGGCAGCGCGGCACGCCTCCAGATCCACGTTGTCGCTGCCGGTAGCGGCGAGCGCGATGAGTTTGAGCTCCGGCAGTTGGGCCAGCTCGGCGGCGCCGATGCGCACCTTGTTGATGATGGCGATGCTGGCATCTTTCAGCCGCTCGACCACCTGTTCCGGGGCCGTGCTGGGATAACTCTGCCAGTGGTGGGGAAAGTCGGGATGATGCAGGGTGATGCCCGCATCCAGGGTATCGCTGTCGAGAAACACAATCTGCTGCATGTACCTTCCTGCCATATTCGGGTTTGAACCGTCATGATGCCAAAAAGGGCGCCATCAGAGCCAGTATGCCGCGCCATGGCGGGTGGGCTTTCTCCGGCAGATGTGATGTTGCGCGCGCTTTGTGGCACGAGGTCAGAGCCAGCCCAGATGGTTGAGCCACCCCTGAATGCGGGTGGGGGTTTCGCCCAGTTCCATCAGGGCGTAGGGGCGATAGTTGAGCTTGTGGCTGCGCCGGCTCTCGGTCTGGCGTGCCTCGGCCGCCAGCAGCGGCCAGCGGCCGCCATCCTCCTGATAGAGATCCAGTGTAGGGATGGTGCCCTGCGCTATCTCTTTTGCAAGGATCTGGTTGCTCTGCTGGTCGGGGAAGAAGCCATCGAGCAGCACCAGCGCATCGGGGGCGGGCAGCTGTTCGCTGGCGATAAGGTTGGCTGTCCAGGCGGCGCCGGTGCCTTGCGCCAGGATCAGCTTGAAGCCCCCCTCCTGCAGTTTGGCATCAGCCAGCTTGCTGATCCGCTCGGCCAGTTGCTTGCGAAAGGCATCGCTCTCCTTGGCTTTTTTCTCGGCGGCTGGGTCGAGCTCGGTTTGCTGGGGAGAGGGGAGCAGCAGCAGGGTATCAAAGCCCAGCTGGCTGAGGGCGCGGGTCAGTTGCCAGAGCTGACCGCTGCGCTGCCAGTCGGGCAGCAGGATGGCGAGACCCACATAGTTGTCGCTGTCATGCTTGGCAAACAGCACCGTCTGCTTGTCGATCTGGGTAGCCTCGGGTTGCCCTTTCCAGTCGCTGGCTTGCCAGTGATCGAGGGGGAGTGGCTCTGCGATGGGCGGCGCAACGTCGCTTGCCTGCGCGACATGGCCAGCCAGCATGGTCAATAACAGCAGTGATAAGGATAATCTGGCCATAGTGTGCTCCCCCGGTTAACTGGGTTAGCGGCGGCGGTGGGATTTTCTGAAGGGGGAGGCGGCGTTATGGCCGCGAACAGGCAATAAAAAAGCGAGCCGGAGGCTCGCTTTTTTGCAATCAATTCAACGTGGTCAATTAGTTGACGCGACGCTTGAATTCACCGGTGCGGGTATCGATTTCGATCTTGTCACCGATTTCTACGAAAGCGGCAACAGCCAGCTCGTAGGTAGTGCCTTTCAGACGGGCAGGCTTGGTCACTTTACCGGAGGTGTCGCCACGGGCAGCCGGTTCGGTGTACTCAACTTCGCGCACGATGGTGGTCGGCAGTTCTACGGAGATGGCTTTCTCGTTGTAGAAAGTCACTTCACACAGATCTTCCATGCCGTCTACCAGGTAGTTCAGCACGTCACCCAGGTTGTCTTTCTCTACGTCGTACTGGTTGTACTCGGTGTCCATAAAGACATACAGGGGGTCGGAGAAGTAGGAGTAGGTGCACTCTTTACGCTCCAGCTGAACAACGTCCAGCTTGTCGTCGGCCTTGAAGACAGTCTCGGTGGCGCTGCCGTTCAGCAGGCCTTTCAGCTTCATTTTGACCACGGCGGAGTTACGGCCGGATTTGTTGAATTCAGCCTTCTGGACCACCATCGGCTCGGTGCCGATCATGACTACGTTACCAGCGCGGATTTCCTGAGCGGTTTTCATGTAAAAAATTCCTGTTCGTGAAACGGACGGATAAAAACTGCCAGATTATATACGGCTTTCCAGAAATTTCACCAACCTCGTGACGAGATCCCCATCCCGGAGCAGCTTCTGTGACCAGAGTCGCCCATGTTGCTGCCAAATCGCGCTGTATTGTGGCCATTGGGCCCAGAGTTCGCGGCAATCTTCACCACGGTTGAGAGCCAGATTGAAGCAGCGCAGCCATTGGGTGCAATCGGCAGGCAGATCAGCAAGATAGTGGTCGAGGAACTGCTCCAGCTTGACCAGATGGGCCTCCTCCTCCTGCTGGTAGATATGCCAGAGGAAAGGACGAGCTGCCCACTGGGCCCGCACGAAGGAGTCCTCCCCGCGCACCAGATTGAGATCGCTGCTCCACAGCAATCGATCGTAACCGGCCTGATCGGTCATCGGCAGCAGCTTGATGCTGAGGTTGCCCGAGTGGAGCAGCTCCCCCGCTTTGGCCGCAGGGATGGCATCTGCCAGACCGGCGCCGGTGAGCACATCGTTGAGAGAACGCCCCAGCGGCAACAGCAGGGTGACGGGCGTGGTGCTCTGGCACCAGCTCTCGACCAGGCTTTGTAGCGCATCGCTCTCGTAGGTAAAGAGGCTGACCCGCAGCTCGTTCTCTTGTCTGGGCGGCAAACCGAGGCTGGCCCAGTAGGCTGCCAGTCCCGCATCATCTTGCTGCCACTGCTCCCGTTCGGTGATGAGGTCGTGCTCGCACAAAAGGCCGCCGGTTTTAGCGGTAAAGCCCGGGAAGAAGAAGTATTTGTTGAGGCTCTGGTTGCCAACTCGCTGGGGCGAGGCGAGGCCGTGGCAATCCTCGACCCAGCTCTCCGCCGAGAGGTACTCCAGATTGATCCAGCAGGGGGGCTTGGGTTGGCTCGCCATCAGTTCTATGAAGGGGGCGGGCAGTTCGCAGGCAAAGGCCTCGATTACCACCTTGCCTGGGGTCATGTCGGTCGGCAGGGTCTCATGCCAGTGCTGGATATAGATGCCATCGACCCACTGGCCATCCTGCGCCGGGTCGAGCCCCGGACAGATGCGGGCGAAACTTGCCAGATCGTCCACCCAGAGCCGCACCTGAACCTCATTGCCATGTGCCGCAATATTCCCCTCCCGTTTTAGCTGGCGGGCAAGTCGCCAGGTGACGCCGATGTCACCGAAGTTGTCGACGACGCAGCAGAAGATGTCCCAGTCAAACGGGGGCAGGGGAGTAGTCATGGCGCGGGGTTCCAGATGTAAAAAACCGGTGCGCAGGGTAGCACACCGGTTGACTGGCTTCTAACCGTCAGCGTGTGATGGCGGTCTGTGGCAGGTTACTCCTTGCCGTAGACGTTGTTCTCTTGCTCGCGTACCCGGATAAAGGTGGTGCGTTTGGTGAGCTCTTTCAGCTGGCTGGCACCCACGTAGGTACAGGTGGAGCGCACGCCGCCCAGAATGTCACGCACTGCGTTCTCGACCGGGCCGCGGTAGGGCAGCAGTACGGTTTTACCCTCGGAGGCACGGTACTCGGCGACGCCGCCGGCGTGCTTGTCCATGGCGCTGGAGGAGCTCATGCCGTAGAACTTCATGAAGGGCTCACCGTCTACATCGACGATCTCGCCACCGCACTCCTCGTGGGCTGCCAACATGCCGCCCAGCATGACGAAGTCGGCGCCGCCGCCGAAGGCTTTGGCGACGTCGCCCGGGCAGGTGCAACCGCCGTCACCGACGATCTGGCCGCCGAGGCCGTGGGCCGCATCGGCACACTCGATGATGGCGGAGAGTTGCGGATAACCGACACCGGTCTTGACGCGAGTGGTGCAGACCGAGCCCGGGCCGATGCCGACCTTGACGATGTCGGCGCCGGAGAGGATCAGCTCTTCGACCATCTCGCCGGTCACCACGTTGCCCGCCAGAATGACGTGGTTGGGGCAGGCTTCACGAATTTTGCGCACGAACTCGACGAAGTGTTCGGAGTAGCCGTTAGCCACATCGACACAGATGAAGCGCAGCGCTTCGGACATGGCGAGGATCTGGCGGGTCTTGGCGAAATCTTCAGCCGAGGTGCCGGTGGAGACCATCACATGGCCCAGCAGCGCCGGGTCGGTCTCGTTGACGAAAGCTTGCCACTGTTCAAGGCTGTAGTGCTTGTGTACCGCGGTCATCATCTCGAAACCGGCCAGCGTGCGCGCCATGGCGAAGCTGCCGACGGTATCCATGTTGGCGGCGATAACGGGTACGCCTTGCCATTGGGTCTGAGTATGTTTGAAGGTGAACTGACGGGTCAGGCTTACTTGGGAACGGCTCTTGAGAGTAGAGCGCTTGGGGCGGAACAGGACATCCTTGAAACCGAGCTTCAAGTCTTCTTCGATACGCATTACAAATTCCTTATTGAGCCTTGTTGAAAGTCACTTTTGCAGTGGCAAATTTTCGGCAGGCGCAAAAAAACCGGTGGTTTTCAGGCCCTCCGGTTTACAACAGTGTAGGCAAAAATCCCTTCAGAACAAGACTGATAATTTGTAAATCCTTGTGGTAGCCTTTGGCGTCACAACCTGAGGTTAACCACCAGTTTCATCCAGCACCGTTCGGTGCCTTGCTCTCCTTCGATATTCCCACCCGCTTGGGCCGCCGTTCGGCCACTCTTTGTCGTCTCTCTCCTGACCCGCCAGATATTATCCAAGTAGCTGAAATAAATCGGATTGACCCACAATAGGACTGTGGTAGATCTGGGTGCAGGATTGACAAAGCAGGGCGGTAAAATGGGCAAGATGATGGTGGGGATCGCCTTGATGCTGGCACTGTGTGGCAGTGTGCTGGCAAAGACCCCGACCAGCTATGGCTGGATCGAGAAGGGGCTTATTTTGCCTACCGGCGTGGCGGTGAAGATGAAGCTGGACACCGGGGCGCTCACCTCTTCCCTCGATGCACGCTCCATCACCAGATTCAAACGGGATGGCAAGCCCTGGGTGCGCTTCATGCTGGTGGTGACCGATGCCGACAGCGGCAAGCTGGTCAAACAACAGTTCGAACGGAGGGTCGAGCGCAGCGTGACGGTGCGCGGGGCGGGCGGTATGGAGCAGCGACCAACGGTGACCATGTCCATCTGTCTGGGGGACAAGGTGTATGAGGAGTGGTTCACCCTGCGGGATCGCAGCAAGATGATCTATCCGGTGCTGCTGGGCCGACGTCTGCTGGCGGAGCTGGGCCCGGTGGACTCCAGTCGAACCTTTACCGTACAGCCCGCCTGCCGTTAGGGGCAATTTCGGCGTGAATCTAAAAAACGCCGTTTCACAGCTAAATCCCCGCACCTCTACCAGAGGTAGCATCTTCACCATACCCTGAAGCGTGCGAGCTCGTTCGCCAGCAAGGGCTTGAGCGTGGAGTGCATCATAGTGAAACCCTATCAACAAATCGTATCTGAATGGCTATTGCTCGCGGGCGAACAGCAGGGCGTCGCCTTGAGTCTGGGCAGCGATGGCCACTGCCGTGTGCCATTCGGTCTGGATGGCGAGTGCCTGGTCGAAGTGCCCGATAACGATGAGCTGCAGGCATGCTACCTCTATATCCCCTTGCTACGTCTGCCTGACGATGCGGCCAGTCAGTTGCAGCTGACCCGCTCGGCCCTTGAGCTGAACATGTTTGGTTTGGCCACGGGGGGAAGTCAGATCAGTCTGGACAGTCGCAGCAATCATCTGGTGCTGACCTTTTCCTCTCTCATCGAGATGCTCGATAAAACCCTGTTCATGCAAACCTTGGGTGAATTTCTTGATCTCGGCGTCACCTTGCAGACGCAGTTGCAGGCGTTGAGCGCCCGGCAGGAGACAGCTGCCATTCCCTCCCCGTTATCTGGCGCCATGATCCCGTGTTGATGGATCGTCATTGGTATTAATCAGGAGTAGAAGATGTCTATTCAAAGCATTGGACAACCCCAGCGCGCTAGCGCTGTGGCCTCTCATGAGCATGGCGAGGTGCAATCCTCATCTCGCCAGCACTCGGTTCATCATAATCTGGCCTCTCACTATACCAGCCTCGGCTTCGGCTCCCGGGTTCAGCCGGGCAAGGTCTTGAATACCTCGCTCAAGTGGTTGACCCTCAGTGCCCCGGCTCGCAAGATTGGCATCGCCATCCAGGGCGGCCATGATTCCCATGCCCAGAGTGCCAAGGGCAAAGCCCGTTACTGGACGGGCGCCATCATCAAAGGGCTGGCCAATATCACCGGTGGTGTCAGCAGCGTGGCTAGCGGTGCGGTGACGGCCGGGGTGGCCGGGGTGAAAAACCTTGGTGAGTCAGCAGCGCGTCTGGTGGCCTCCTCCTCTCTGGGGCTGGCGGGGAGCGTGATGAAGGGGGCTTCCCATCTGCCGCTCGGTATGTCAGAGCGGTTGCAACAAGGTTCACAGCAGGCCTTGAGTGCCGCCAAGGGGATCATCAAACCGGCCTTCGTGGCGAAGGCGCAGCAGGAACCACTGACTGCCGAGGGGGCTAGAGCGGTGATGGATGCGGCCCAGCTGGCGCGGGTCAGCTGCTCCAGCAGCTATCGGGAGATGCCGGCAGGCTACAGTCACGCCACGCTGGCAGATATTCCCCCTTCGATATTGGCCCGCCGTGAAGATGGTTCCGGTGGCACCGGGAGTGCCCTGACACTTCATGTCACCCCGGGCAAGAACGAGAATGACCCCTTTATCCTGACAGGTGATGCCTGGTCTGCGCTCAAGGTCGCCGTTTACAAGCGTGGCGATACCATGGTGCTCTCGTTTGTGGGCACTCAGCCTGCCAAACGCCCCGGCACCCTGAAGAGCGATGCTGGCGCGGCCCTTGGCATCAAGGACAGCGCGTTTCAAGATGCCGATCGGCTGGTCAAGGCCTTTGCCCAGCAGTATGGCGGCAAGGTCGAGGTGCTGGGCCACTCATTGGGGGGCGGTCTGGCGCAATATGCCGGCATCAAGCACGGGCTCAAGGTCACGGCGTTCAACAGCATGGGGCTGCATGTCGGATTGCGGGATCGCCTCGCTCACAAGCTGGACGATGCCAATGTCACCCACGTCAACACCAGCGGGGATCCCCTGAGCCAGAAGGTGGAGCACGGTGTGTTCGGGCTGGATGCCTCTTCCCAGGTGGGCAAGCGTTATGTGATTGAACACTCTGGCGGGCATCGCATGGAGGCGGTGACGGCAGGTCTGGATGCGCTGCTTGCCTGATCTGCCGGTGATGGCGCGGCGACAAGTCGCGTAGCGTCAGCGTGATAATTATCTATAAACAAAGCCTCCCTCGGGAGGCGTTGTCATTTTCGGTTCAGGGCTGGGAGTGGGTGTGGGTCGGTAGCCAGACGCTCACCTCCAGCCCCCCTTCCGGCCTGTTGTGGACATCAAGGTCGGCGCCGTGCAGTTGGGCGATGCGCGAGACGATGGCCATGCCGAGACCCACGCCATCCCCCTGCTGGGGATTGACCCGAAAGAAGCGTTCATACAGCCGGGGCAAGGCGTTGGCGGGAATGCCGGGGCCGTTGTCGCTCACATCCACCCTCACCCGCTTGCCCTCTCGCAGTACCCGTACCCTGATCTCGCCCTCTGGCTGGGTGTAGCGCAGCGCATTGTCGATGAGATTACTGAACAACAGCTCGAGCAGGGTGGCCTGCCCCATCACCAGCTGCGGCAATTCACACTCCAGCGACAGCTGCTGATCCTTCTTGAGCGCGATGGGAGCAAGCGTTGCCAGGGTGCCTTGCAGCAGGTGACCCACCTCCAGTTCGGTCAATACCAGCCCCTGCTGGTTGTCGATGCGGGCCTGGGTCAGCAGTTGGCGGATCAGCCGATCGCTGCGGTCTAGGGCCTGCAGCATCTTGTGCATGGATTGCTGGCGGCTGGCGTCATCATCGGCAGCCAGGGCATTTTCACTGTGGATCCGCAGCACCGCCAGCGGGGTGCGCAGCTCGTGGGCCGCCTCGTTGGTGAACTGCTTCTCCCGCTCTATGGTCTCCGCCAGCGCCTGCATCAGCCGGTTGATCTCGTTGGTGAGGGGGGTCAGCTCCTGAGCGCTTATCTTGAGGCTGAGCGGGCTCAGGTTGGCGGGGTGACGCTCGCTGATGGCCTGGGCCAGCTGGCGCAGGGGGGCCAGCCCGCGAGTGATGAGCCACCAGAGCAGGGCCAGCAGAAACGGGAGGGTGAGCAGCAGCGGCAGCATGGTGAGGGTGGCCATCTTGCTGGCTAGTTCGCTGCGCTCGTCGTCCCGCTCGGCCACCACCAGCCAGGTCTGCTCCTGTTGGTTGTAGAGAGTGAAGGTGCGCCACTGGTGACTATCTTTTTCGACCGTGTCGAAGCCGATAGCCAGGGTGACCAGCGGCTGCTCCGGGGCGCTGGGGGCGCGCAGCAGCAGGCCTCCCTTTTCATCGAGCAGCTGGAAGTAGAGATTGCGTTCGAACTCGTGGCCGTAGGGGGTGATCTCCCGATCTTCGCCGGTCAGGTTGAGGCTGGGATCTTTTTGCCACTCATCGGGGTTCTGCACCTCCCACTCCTGATAGACGGTGCCATTGGCGGGCAACTGCCCCTGCTGGGCCATATAGCGGGCCAGCAGCTGGTTGGTGATGCGGGCCGACTGTGCGAGGCGGGCATCAAACAGCTCCTCCATTTCGTGGCTCGCCTCCATGTAGCCGATAAAGGCGCTGATGGTGAGACTCAGGCTCACCAGCGTCAGGATACCGGTGAGCAGAAAGCGGCGAATGGAGCGCGGACGTTTCATCGTGCGGGTGTCCGGCTTGGCTGTTCGAGCTGGGGAATGATGTAGCCGACCCCGCGAATATTGCGGATGAGGTCGCTGTAGAACTTCTTGCGCAGATGGTGGATATGCACCTCTACCGCGTTGCTCTCGGCGCCTTCATCCCAGCCGTAGAGGCTCTGTTGCAGCTGATCCTTGCTCAGCACCCGGCCGCTCTGGCTGATCAGCTCCTGCAGCAACTTGTATTCGTGGGGGGTGAGTTTGACCGCTTCCCCCTGATAGGTGACCTGCTGGGATTCGGGATAGATGAGGATGTCGCCATACTCCAGTACCGCCTGAGCTTGCCCCTTGCTGCGACGAACCAGGGCGCGCAGGCGGGCGTTGAGCTCCTGCAGGGCGAAGGGCTTGACCATGTAGTCGTCGGAGCCGGCATCAAGGCCGACCACCCGATCGTCCAGCGCATCGCGGGCGGTGAGGATCAGCACCGGCAGCTGGTGGCCCTCCCGTCGCAACTTGCGCAGCAGGCTGAGGCCATCGATGTCGGGCAGATTGAGATCGAGGATCAGGGCGGCGAACTCGTCGCTCTTTAGGGCTGCCAGAGCGGGCAACCCCTGTTGCAGCCAGTCCACCGTATAGCCGCTATGGCGCAGTGCATCCTGCATACCATCCCCCAGCATCACATCATCTTCCACCAGCAGGATCCGCATTCTTTTCTCCCTGTTTGTTGGGGGGCGCGATCTGGCTCAGCGCCAGGGCGTGCCGTGGCATAAACAACCCTGCCCACCAGTATGCAAGCTGGTGGGTAGAGTTTAAATAGTTCTTTGATCCATCAGGCTTTTATAGCTTGGCCAGCCGATCGCGGATCTCCATTCTGCGCCCTTCGTCGGCCACTTCGCGACCTGGGCGGGCCGGGGCTGCCAGCGCCTTGTCGAGGTAGGTTTTGGCCTCGGCCTTGCGACCCTGATCCAGCAGGAAGTCGCCATAGAAGAAGTTGGGGTCGATGCCATCGGGATTGATGGCCAGAGCCTGCTTGAGCAGTTGCTCTGCCTTCTCGTCATCGCCAAAGCCGACCGGCCAGCCGGGCACCTGATAGTAGAGGGAGCCCAGACTGGTGTAGGCAGAGCCGTCCAGCGCCTTGGGATCCTGCTTGAGCGCCAGCTCCAGCTTGGCTTTGGCCTCTTTCACCAGACCCAGTGCCCCCAGCCCCCCTTTGGCCCCCGCCCAGGTGCTCTTGACGATGGCAGACCAGATCAGCAGGTCGGCGCGAAAGGGCTCCTTGGCGCTAGCCGCTTCGGCCTGGGTGCTCAGGGTTTCGAGGCAGCTCTCTTTCGCCTTGCCGCTCTGTTGATACTGGCAGACGGCCCACTGTTGCTGGATGGGGACGAGGGCATCATCCGCGGCCATGACCGAGGAGGACCCCAGCAGGATGGCGACAGCACAAGAGGTCACTGATTGACGGAAAAAGTTCATATTAATGCTCCTTCTTGGTCGGGATCGGGCGGGACAAGTCTGGTTGTGGCGCACTGTTGGCGCCGGCATCAGCCGTCCCTGGCTGAAGATGACGGGCATAACGTTTGATGATCGGCAGCTGTCTGGCCAGCGCCTTGTCGACGATGCCGGGCAGCAGGGCGTTGAGCCGCACGAACAGTTTTTCCGGCCAGCCGAGCCAGCTGCGGCGGGTTTCGTTGCACAGGGCGATGACCGCCTCTTCGGCCACCTCCTGCGGGCTGTCGGTCTGGGTGCCGAGCGCCGCATTCATCTCGTAGGCGGCCTCGGAGTTGAGTTTGGTGCGGGTGGCGCGGGGGGCAAAATGCAGCACCTTGATGCCACTCCCCTCCAGCTCCCGTCCCAGCGCTTCGCTAAAGCCGCGCAGGGCAAATTTGCTGGCGCAGTAGACGCTGTAACCGGGGTAGCCGATGCTGCCCAGGCTCGAGCCCATGTTCATGATGATCCCCGGCTTGCGCATGGTTGGCAGCAGGGCACGGGTGAGCTGGATGGGCGCCTCGATATTGAGCAGCAGCTGGCGCTCCACCTGCTCGAAGCTCTGATCTTCCAGCCAGGCAAACTGGTTGCAGCCAGCGTTGTTGATCAGGATGTCGATCCCATCCTCCAGCGCCGGGTGTTGCAACAGCTTGGCCCGCTCCTGCGCAGAGCCGAGGTCGGCGAGCACCACCTGATGGCGCTCGGGATGAGGCAGTGACTTGCACAGCCGCTCCAGTGCCGGGCCGCGACGTCCGTGCAGCAGCAGGTGTGCCCCCTGGGCCGCCAGCTCCTGTGCCAGCTCCTCACCTATGCCACCGCTGGCGCCGGTGAGCAGCACGAGTTTCCCTTCAAGGTTCATGGTGTGGGTTCCCTTTTTGCTGTCTGCTGATCCGCTGCCAACTTACGGTGTGGCGGTGAGGTTGTAGAGCATCTCGCCATAGAGGCGATAAACCACCTTGGCCCCGTGGATGATGGCGGCCTGATCTGCCGGGCTCTCGACCTTATCCATCAAGGATTCAAAGAACTTGAGGTGCTCCTGATCCAGGGCGCCGTGGGAGCTCAGGTAACTCATCGCCTGCGGTGGCAGGCCGAGGCCCTTTTTCAGCTGGTCGGCGACGGTGAGGGCGATGGCGACGCTGGTGCCTTCCAGTACCTGCACCATGCCGAAGAAGCCCATGGGGTTGCCGCGCTGGATCTGGTCATAGAGGAAGGCGACCATCAGCTCGATGGGCAGCCCGGGCTGGCCGTGGCGCACCGCTTCGGCATCACCGCCACAGGCGCGGATATCGTTGAGGATCCACTCCTGATGGCCATACTCCTCGTCGATGTACTCGGCAATGGCACCGCGCACCCACTCGTACTCCTGACCCAGCTTGCCGCCGGTGGCCATCAGCAGCGGAACTGTGTGGCGCACGTGGTAGTAAGCCTGCGCCAGAAAGGCGAGATAGGTGTCACGGCTGATATCGCCACGGCGGCAGGCTTCGATAATGGGGGCGTTGAACAGATGCTCACGCTCCTGAGCAGTGGCTTGTTGCAGAGTCTGGTAGAAGCTCATGACGATTCTCCTGTAAGGCATTGGCTGATTTGCCGGGAAAAGTGTTGGTAAATCTCGTTGCGACGGGGGCGCCCGTTGGCGGTCAGCAGGCCGGGATGCTGGTCGAGTGCCACCGGCAACCAGTGGTGCAGGCGGGCATAATCGGGCAGCCTTTGGTTCAGACCGGCGATCTGGCGGGGCAGATCCGCCTCTTTCCCCGGCAGGGGCTGGATCAGCGCCACGTTGGCGGGCTGACCGTCGCCAAACACCACGATGCGGGCGATGGCGGGGCAGAGCTGGGCCTCGGCCTCCACCCACTCTGGGGAGAAATTGCGGCCAAAGGCGGTGATCTGGACATTCTTCTTGCGCCCGGTGATATGGAGGTAGCCTTCTTCATCGAGGTGGCCCAGATCGCCTGTGGCGATCTGTTCGGGAGTCGGTTCGTTGCTGCCGAGATAGCCCAGCATGGCACTGCCGCTCACCATAATTTCGCCGTCGCTGGCGATGGTGACCTGACAGTGGGGCAGGGGGCGGCCGACGCTGCCGAGCTTGTCAGCATCCGGGCTGTTGAGCGCCACCACGGAGCCACACTCCGAGAGGCCATAACCTTCGTATACCGGCAGTCCGAGCTGGCGGGCATGTTTGATCAGGTCGGGGGCTACCTTGCCGCCACCGACGGCAATAAAGCGCAGGTTCTTGAGCTGTTGGGCCTGCATCGGTGTGCTGGTGCAGAGCGCCAGCAGCAGGCGCAGCAGTTCGGGGACCAGCACCAGACTGTGGGTCGGCCAGCGCAGCAGGGCTTCCCCCAGCATGGCTGGATTGAGCGAACTGGATCCGGTGAAACCGAGCTCCCCGAGGGACGGAATGCGGCTGCAGGCGCCGGTCAGCAGCGGCACATAGAGGCCGGTGATGTTCTCAAGCAGGGTGGCCAGCGGTAGCAGGGTCAGGTGTTTTTCCACCTTGGCTGGCGCGACTCGCTCGGCCAGCGCGTGGCTCACCGCCATCATCTGGGTCAGTGACAGGCAGACGCCCTTGGGCTGGCCCGTGGTACCGGAGGTGTAGGTGATCTTGGCTGTGCCCTTGGGCAGCGCCGGTCGATTAGCCGGTGTGTGGCGCCAGAGTGGCAGCTCGCCGGTGATCAGCGAGAGCGGCTCGGCGGCATGCCACCCCTGATGATATGGGCCCACCAGCGCATCGGCGCCGCTGCTCTCCAGCAACCAGGCCTGCTGGGCCTGACTGAAGAAGTGGGGCACCGGAATGACCACGATACCGGCGCGGGTGCAGGCGAGATCCAGCAGCGCCCAGGACAGGCCGTTGTCCAGTTGCAGCGCCAGACGGCTGATGTCGAGCTGTTGCAGCTGGCTGGCCAGACGCTGGATCTGTTGCCACAGGGTCTGGTAATCGAGACGCTGCTGGCTGCTCAGCAGCGCAGGGGATTGCGGATTCTCGTGGGCATGTTTGGCGATGGCGTCGAACAGGCTCATTGGGCGCACCTTTTTTGATGGGTCTGGTTATCACTGCTCTTGCCGGCATCGTCAAACAGGGTTGGCATGGGGGCCAGCAGATTGAGCAGCAGGCTGCGCTGGGCCAGCACCTCGCGCCCCTGATTGATGTCACCCACCATCACCTTGGGTTGGCAGCGGTAGTACTCACCCCAGGCGTCGGCGTCGGCCCCCACCTGATGGGCCTGTGCGGGGGCCAGCTCCACCGGGTTGAGTTGCAGGCGGGCAAAGCTGTTGCGCAGCTTGGCGGTGCCGGTAAAGACCACGTAGTCGAGGGCGTTTTCACACAGCAGACGACACAGGGCCGCGAACATCAGGCGGGCATTGCCCGGTTCGCTGCAGGCCAGATTGCCCACTTCGATAATGCGGTTGCGTGCCGGATAGACCCCGAGGCGGGTGTTGATGGCGGCCTCGATGGGTTGCTCCAGATACTGTTCCAGATAGAGAGGCCCCTCACTGGCATGATTGAGACTACAGGCACCGACCAGCGTCCCGTCCGCCCGATAGAGCCCCAGCAGACAGGGGAGGAAATGGGGGATGCGGGCGTTGAACTCGAGGGTATAGGCGGCCTGGATATAGGTTTGCAGCGCCATGACCTGCTGCGGGGACTTGGCTAGCAGCAATCGGTAGGGGGCCTGGATCTCGGTGGTCATGGGTGACTCCTTCTCTTGCGATGGTTTGAGAGTAAAAGGGCAAACTTAAGAAACCCTTAAGGAGCAAAAAAAGTTGTCAGCGAGGCAGCGGGCAGGCAATCTGCGCCGCTGTTATCCAACAGGAAGCCCCCAAGAGGAACCGCCATGTCATCCACCGTCAGCTGCCCCCTGTGTGCCAGCCATCGCAGTTATCCCCTGCCGGTGGCTGGCAAGCGCTATCATCGCTGCCTCGTGTGCGAGCTGGTCTGGCTGGATGAGGCGGATCATCTGGATGAGGCGGCGGAGAAGGCGGTCTATGACGGTCACGACAACCGGGTTGATGATCCCCGTTATCGCACCTTTCTGATGCGGGCATTTGGCGAGGTACTGAGTCGGGTGCCAACTCCTGCCTGCGGCCTCGATTTTGGCTGCGGTCCCGGCCCTGCGCTGGTGGCGATGGGGCGTGAAGCGGGTTACGACATGGTTGGGTATGACAAGTTCTACGCTGATTTTCCCGAGTTGCTGACGCGTCAGTATGACTTCATCACCAGTACCGAGGTGATCGAGCATATCGCCGAGCCGCGCACGGTGCTGGCCCAGTTGTGGGATTGCCTCAAGCCTGGTGGCCTGCTGGTGCTGCAGACCCAGCGGGTGCTCAGTGACGAGCGGTTTAAAAACTGGCGCTATCGCCACGACCCGACCCACATAGTCTTCTTTGCCGAGGCATCGTTTCAGGTATTGGCCGCCAGCTGGCAGGCCGAGCTCAGCTTCCCACACGCCGATGTGGCGGTGTTGCAGAAAGGCACGCCCTGAGGCGTGCCTTCGTCTGTTACTCGGCTGTTTCTTGCTCGGCTCTCGGTTACTCCTTGTAGCCCTTGTCCTGCCACTGGTAGTACATCAGGGCAGATTTGACGCCAATTGACTTGAACGGCTCTGGCGGCAGCCACATCGGCAGACTCTGCTCCGCGTGGTTGAACCAGGGGTGCTCCTTGCCTTGATAGAGGCTGGCCACGATGTCGCCAAACAGGAAGGAGAGATTGATGCCGTGGCCGTTGTAGCCGAGGGCGTAGTAGATGTTGTTGTGATCCCCCATTACCCCCACTGCTTCGGTGCTGTCGCCGGTCATGCCGAGTACCCCGTCCCATACCTGCTCAAACTTGATCCCCTTGAGGGCCGGATAGAGGGTCACCAGCTCGGTCATCATCATCTCGCTGACCCGGTTGAGATCGCCCTTGTAGTTGAGGCCATCGTTGAAGATGTACTCGGCATTGCCACCACCGATGACGATGCGGTTATCCGGGGTCAATACCAGATGAAACAGGATATTGCGGGTGTCGTAGTAGGGCACCCGACTCTGCCACTGGATGGCGGCCAGCTGTTTTTTGCTGAGCGGCTCGGTGACGGCGCTCTGGGCGTGAACCGGAAATACTCGCCCGCTGAAGTAGCCAAGTTTTGAGGTATAGCCGTTGGTCGCCAGCACTATGCTGTCGGCGGTCACCTTGTACTTGTCGGCTACATTGAGCTCGATCTGCTTGCCCTCCTTGATCCCCAGCACCGGGCTCTGCTCATAGATGGTGACGCCCGCCTGCTCCACCGCCTTGCGCAGGGCATTGACCAGCTTCATGGCGTGTACCTGACCGCCATTGGGGTCGTAGACCGCCCCCACGTAGCAGTCGGTGCCGAGTTTTTCCTCGGTGGTATCGGCGTTCCAGTACTGGAGCGGGATGCCGAGGCGATTGGCGGTTTTCACATAGTCGCGGTACTCGGCGATATCCTCCTCATCGAGGATCGCTTCCACATAGCCATCGAGCTTGAGGTCGGCCTCGACGCCGGTTGAGGCGACCAGCGCCTGCAGCTTGCGTATGCTGGCGACGGTGAGATCGTAGTGGCGCTTGCTCGCTTCCCCCTCTTCGTAGAGGTCCATCACCTCGGAGCCCGGCAACACCATGCCGCCGTTGCGGCCCGAGGCGCCGCTGCCCACCTGTTTGGCCTCGAAGATAGCGATCTTGAGCGACGGATTGGCCTTGGCCAGATGCCATGCACTGGAGAGGCCGCTGTAGCCGCCACCTATGATGGCGATATCCACCTTCATGTCTTGCGCCAGCGGGGCACTATCCTCTGCCGGTTTCTCCTTGAACCAGTAGCTGGTGTTGGGCTCAAAGTCGCTCATCTTGGGGCCGCAGGCGGCGAGGAAAAAACAGCTGATGCACATGGTCAACGCTCGTTGGCAAAGGGTGGTCGGATTCATCTTCTACTCCGGTTACAGATACAAAATATCAAATCATTTCATCGGGTTGGGTGGTATTGACCCGGCGGCCTATGTCTCTCAGCCTGGCCAGCTGATCGGCAAGGCCGGGCCCCTCATCCAGGCTGGTGACAAAGTTCCAGAGGTAGGTCATCACAGCATAGACATGGCCTGCCGAGACCTGGGGCTGGGCCATCAGCATGGTGATGGCCAGCAGGAACAGCAGGGAGGCGCTGATGCCGACCGCCAGAAAAGCGAGTGCCTCCCGATCCGAAATCCGGATGCGGAGCCAGGCCAGCGCGCGGTAGTGGCGGGCGAGGCTGGCTGATTGGGCATGGGTGACCAGTTTGACCTCGTGTTCCAGCCGATCGTTGAGCCGCTCGTGCAGCAGCTGGTTCTTGCGCGAAAAGCCGGGCAGCAGCAGGCCGAACAGCAGCAATACCCCCATGCAGGCGATGCCGACCCAGAACTCGATCACCATCAGCATCACGGCCGCACCGACGATGGAGATCAGGCTGGTGGCCAGGATCGGGATATGTTTCTCGAAGAAGTCGACAAACTCCCGCGCCAGGGTGACCCGCGCCACTATGGTGGATTGCCCCTCCTGCTGCTGGCGTTGTGTCAGGATCACCGGCACCGCCAGTGCCGCATAGATATGGGTAAAGGTGCGGGTATCGACCGCCCGGCGCAGGGCGCCGATGAGCCAGAACAGCAGCACGATGAGGGCGTAGCTTGAAGCCTGCCACCACTGGCCCTTGACGATGGCGTCGATGGCAAAGCCGGCGAACAGGGGATAGACCACCAGCAGGATGTTTTCGAGGGCCACCAGTGAGAAGGTGCCCGCCAGCTTGAGGGGATTGGCCCGCGCAATCGCCCCCAGCGAACGACCGGCCGAGTGTGGCAACGGCGTAGCCTGCTCGTCGCAACTGGCTGCCGAAGTGGTTGGTGTTGTCATGGGTTATCTCCTAAGATGTCGGAAACGCTAATTTTGAGCGAGTGCTCAAAGTTTGTTTGAGCGACTGCTCAAAGTCAAGCAGATCGATTGGTATCGCAGGAGGTCAGATGGCACGCCCATCAGCAGAACAGCGCAAAGAGATGATCATCGAGGCCGTACTGGCCCTGTTTCGAGAGAAGGGGATGGCGGCATCGTCTACCCGTGATATTGCCGAACGCACCGGTCTGGCGCGCAGCCACGTCTACCACTACTTCAAGGATTGGAAGGAGCTCTGCCTCTGCGCCGTGGAGCGCTTCACCAGTCAGGAGATAGCCGAGCAGCGGGAGTGGCTGTTGCCGCTGCCTGCCCGCGAAGCGTTGCCGCTCTTTGTACGGGACAACCTGCCGACCAGTCAGGATGCCTCCTGGGCTATCTACCTGGATGCCTGGAACGAGTCACTGCGCGACCCGGTATTTGCCGAGAGCTACCGCACAATCATTTTGGCGTGGCGCGAGGTGCTGGAGCAGATCCTGCAAAAGGGGATCGATAGCGGCGAGTTTGTGGCGGGCGATGCCCGGCGACTGGCGCGCCAGATCACCTCGCTCATCAACGGCTATGCCGATGATCTGATTCTGGAGCCGACCCCCGAGACGGTAGAGGCCACTTATCAAGAGATCATGCTGGTGGTCAATCAGCTGGTCTTGCCCCCGGCCCACCCATAGCGGCGCAGGCACACAAGGGTGGGGAGGCGCGCTAGCGTGGGGCCTCCCCCGGTTTTGTTGGCTATCCGCCGGGCGCGCGATGGTCAGATACCAGGGAGCGGTTGTTGATGTCGATTACCCATTTGTCACTGCAAGATGCCCGTCATCTGCAACTGGCGGCGCAGGGGCTGCTTGTCCCCCGTCGCAGCAAGGCGACCCCGGCCGATCTGCTGGCCACCATTCGCCGCATGGCGCTGCTGCAGATCGATACTATTTCGGTGGTGGCCCGCAGCCCCTATCTGGTGCTTTTTAGCCGCCTTGGCCAGTATGAACCGCGTTGGCTGGAGCAACTGCTGGCTGACGGCGAGATCTTCGAATATTGGGCCCACGAGGCCTGCTTTGTGCCCCGCGAAGATTACCGGCTGTTGCGCCACCGAATGCTCGACCCCGTCGCCATGGGCTGGAAGTTTTCGGCCAACTGGCTCGCCACCCATCAGCAGGAGATTGGCCAGCTGATCGAGCGTATTCGCCACCATGGCCCGGTGCGGGCGGCTGACTTTGAACGCACAACCGGCAAGGGGAACGGCTGGTGGGACTGGAAGCCGGAGAAACGTCATCTGGAGGTGCTCTTTACCACAGGTCAGCTGATGGTGCGGGAGCGGCGCAACTTTCAGCGGGTCTATGACCTGGCCGAGCGGGTGCTCTCCGAGTGGTGTGATGAGCGGGATCTGCCGAGCATCGAGCAGGCGCAGCGGGATATGGTACGCGCCAGCTGCCGGGCGCTGGGGCTGGTCAAAACTGGCTGGGTGGCGGACTACTATCGGCTGCGACGTGGCAAATACGACGCCTTGCTCCATCAGCTGGCGGACGAGGGGGAGCTGCTGCCGGTACGGGTGGAGGGGTGGCAGCACGGCGCTTTTGTGCACGCCTCGCTGGCCGATGAGCTGGCAAGGGCGCAGGCGGGCACCCTCAAGGCAACCCATACCACCGTCTTGTCGCCGTTCGATCCGCTGGTGTGGGATCGCAAACGGGCCAGTGAACTGTTCAACTTCGACTATCGCATCGAGTGCTATACCCCGGCCCCCAAGCGCCAGTATGGCTACTTCGTGTTGCCCTTGCTGCATCGTGGCAAGCTGGTGGGCAGGATGGATGCCAAGGCCCATCGCCAGCAGGGGATCTTCGAGATCAAGAGCCTCTATCTGGAAGCTGGTGTGAGAGTGACCCGCACGCTTGCACAGGATCTGGCGAAAGCCCTGCAAAAGCTGGCTGACTGGCACCAGACGCCGCAGCTTCGTTATGGTGCCATTCCGGCCAATTTGCTGACGTTGTGGCATGAAAGCGCCCCTGCAAAGTGAGCACTATCTCTTCTGGGCTAAGCTGCAAGAGGGATAAACAGTTCGGGAGCGGGAGATGACACGAGTGGCAACATGGTGGGCGGGATTGGCGATGGCTATCTTGTCCCCCGCGCTATGGGGGCAAGAGCCACCAGTGAAGATCTGTCTGGGGGAGGGCAACGAGTGGGCCCCCTTTACCTACTGGGAGCGCAAGGACGGTGTGCCCGATACCAGCCGCCTGACCGGTTCGGCGACAACGCTGGTGCTCGATGCATTGCAACAGAGCGGGCTCTCGCACCAGATCCGCTATCTGCCCTGGGCGCGGGTGCAGCAGGAGCTGGCGGATTTTCGCCAGAATGGTCTGTGCGAGCTGACCTGGGATGCCAGCTACAAGCCGGAGCGGGCCGAGTTTGCCTTCTACAGCGTTCCCCTCTATTACACCCACCTCGGTTTCTTCTATCTCAAGCGCCGCTACCCCGAACCGCCGGATCTGCAGACGGTCAATCGCTCCCGGGTGTGCGGGGTGATTGGTTACAACTACACACCTTACGGGCTTGCGCAGGAGCCACGCCGGGTCAAGCAGTTGCAGCAGGCGCTCGATATGCTGGAGCGGGATCGCTGCGATTTTCTGCCGAGCGAAATCGAACCTCTGGTGGCAGGCATCAGCCTTGGCATCTACCGCAGCGAGAGCGGGTTGCTCAATCTCGCCCTGCCCAGCCGCAAGGGATTCTATCTGCTGGTGAGCAAGGGCTCCCCCCGCGGCCACCAGCTGGTGAATATCCTCAATCAGTCGCTGGTGGCATTTCAGGAAGGGGGGCATACGGATGAGGTGATGCGCCGCTTCTTGCCACCGATGGAGTAATAGCGAAGGGTTGCTGTCATTCAGGGGGAGCAGATAAAC
>NZ_JBFODV010000296.1:0-2722 GCF_040908495.1 Aeromonas sp. R1-1
ATTCATGATCGCGCAGATACCCTTTCTATTAGCCGGATACTATCACAGGGCCTCGCATGGCGCGGCGACAAAATTCATTTTCTGGGGCTGCTTCACGTTGTGATAAAATCCGCCCCTTTCTTTAGCCAACCCGGATGATTTTTATGCAGGCGCAGCGTTTTTCCATCGCCCCCATGCTGGACTGGACTGATCGGCATTGCCGTTACTTTCATCGACTGATGAGCCGCCAGACCTTGCTCTATACCGAAATGGTGACCACCGGCGCCATCATCCACGGCAAGGGGGATTATCTGGGTTACAGCGAGCAGGAGCACCCCATCTCCCTGCAACTGGGTGGCAGCAATCCGGCCGATCTGGCGCGCTGTGCCAAGCTGGCCGAGGAGCGCGGCTATGACGAGGTGAACATCAACGTCGGTTGCCCCTCCGATCGGGTGCAGAATGGCCGCTTTGGCGCCTGCCTGATGGGGGAACCGGCGCTGGTGGCAGACTGCGTCAAGGCGATGCGCGATGTGGTCGATATTCCGGTGACGGTGAAGACCCGTATCGGTATCGACGATCAGGACTCTTACGAGTTTTTGCAGGCCTTTATCGAACAGGTGCGCGATGCCGGTTGCGACACCTTTATCGTCCATGCCCGCAAGGCGTGGCTGAGTGGCCTGAGCCCCAAGGAGAACCGCGAGATCCCGCCGCTCGATTATCCCCGCGTCTATCGGGTCAAGCAGGATTACCCGGATCTCACCATCGCCCTCAACGGTGGTGTCACCTCCATGGAGCAGACTCTCGAGCACCTGCAACACGTCGATGGCGTCATGATGGGGCGTGAAGCCTATCAGAACCCCTACATTCTGGCGCAGGTGGACAATCTGGTGTTCGGCCAGAACAACGCCGTGCCTAGCCGCCACGAAGTGGTGCGGATGATGCTGCCCTATATCGAGCAGGAGCTGGCCAAGGGCAACTACCTCTCCCACATGACCCGCCACATGCTGGGATTGTTCCAGAATATGCAGGGGGCCCGCGCCTGGCGCCGTCACCTGAGTGAGAACGCCTGCAAGCCGGGGGCGGATATTCAGGTGGTGCTGGATGCCATGGCCAAGGTGCCGGAGTTTGCCGCCAGCGAGACGGCCGAATAAGCCAGTTGTGCCAAGGCAAGAGCAGCCAAAAAGCGCGTCAGTTGACGTAATGCCGATCAGTTAAGGATCCATTGACCGATCCTTCTGTTGTGTGAAAATCCGAAACCTGTTGATTGGTTTCGGATTTTTTATGCGTATCGCTCAAGCGCTCGACTTCCTGCACGCCAGTAATGCTGCTCAGTTTGAGTCACTTTCTGACCTCATTCCTCCCGAGCTCATCACGACGCTGCTCGCCGAAGAGGATGTCGCGACCCTGCGTCGCCGCCGCATGCCCATGGAGCGACTGGTCTGGGCCATCATCGGCATGGCTATCTTCCGCCATGTTCCCATGACCCAGCTGGTCAATCAGCTCGATATCCTCTTGCCCGGCGACCGTCCCTTTGTTGCTCCCAGCGCCTTTCTGCAAGCTCGCCAAAAACTGGGGGACAAGAGCATCGAGCGGCTGTTTCACGAGACCGCCTCGCGCTGGCACCAGCAGGCCAACCACCCCGGTTGGGCCGGGCTGCAACTGCTCGCCGTCGATGGCGTGATGTGGCGCACACCCGATACCCCGGACAATGCCGCAGCCTTTGCCAAGCCCGGTACCCGGCAGGGCGAGACCGCCTATCCGCAGGTGCGCATGCTCTGTCAGATGGAGCTGACCAGCCACCTGCTTGTACAAGCGGTCATGGAGAGCTGCGCCGTCAACGAGATGGTACTGGCCGAGCAACTCATCGCGCGTACACCGGACCACTCGCTGACCCTGTTCGACAAGGGGTTTTACTCACTCGGCCTGCTCCACGCATGGCAGAGTGCGGGCGTTGAGCGGCACTGGTTGCTGCCGCTCAAAAAGGGCACCCAATACGAGGTGGTGCGCAAACTGGGGCGCCAGGATGCACTGGTCTTGCTGAAAACCAGCCCACAGGCGAGGAAGAAGTGGCCGCACCTGCCGGATACAGTGGAAGCCCGCTTGCTGACCCGCCACATCAATGGCAAGGAGCGCCAAGTATTAACCTCAATGGTCGACCCGATGCGCTTCCCGGGGGCTGACATCGTCGAGCTCTACAGCCACCGCTGGGAAATCGAGTTGGGCTATCGGGAGATGAAGCACAGCCTGCAACAACACCGGCTGACCCTGCGCAGCAAGAAGGCAGCGGGGATACGGCAAGAGCTATGGGGTGTGTTGCTGGCGTACAACCTGCTACGCAGCCAGATGGTAAAGATGGCGGCGAGTCTGAAGGGATACACGGCGAGCCAGCTGAGTTTTCACATGGCGTCGGTGTACCTCATCCATGAACTGAGCTGCATGCCGTACCTGTCACCGGGGAGTATCCCGAAGCGGGTGGCGGAGCTGGATAAACAGGCGGGGCAGTTTGTATTACCGGAGCGAAGGGAGCGGAGTTACCCCCGCAGTGTGAAGGCAAGACCACAAAAGTATGCGGTGCAAAAAGCCAATAAAAACAATGCCAGTCAGGCTTAACTGACTGGCATTACGCCAGTGGCGCCTTTTTTGTTGTCTGTGTCCCGTCCTGAATATGGTTTACACCTTTCCCCCTAATAAATGGAGAGCCCGATGGGACAAGGTGTGAAACGGACACAGCGCGATTACTCGC
>NZ_JBFODV010000297.1:0-11166 GCF_040908495.1 Aeromonas sp. R1-1
CGTTACTGATGGCGGTGTGGCGACGGCGACCGGAGCAGGAAGTGCTGGTCCATTCCGACCAAGGGAGCCAGTTTAGCAGCTATGACTGGCAGGATTTTTTGCGGGATCATCGGCTTAAGGCCAGCATGAGCAGACGTGGCAATTGTCATGATAACGCGGTGGCGGAGAGTTTCTTCCAGCTCCTAAAACGCGAGCGGATCCGACGTAAAACCTATGCGGATCGCGAGGAAGCCCGGCAGGATGTGTTCGATTACATTGAAATGTTTTACAACCCCAAGCGCCGGCACAGTTTCAACAATGGGCTATCGCCAGTAGAGTGTGAAAAGCAATATTTCGAGCGGCTCGAAAGTGTCTAGAGAAGCCGGGGCGATTCACCTCATAACCAAGTGTCCGGATTTAGTTGATCACTACAGTTCAAACTATACGGCCTGAGCCGGGTAGAGTACCGAACTCAGGCCATGTCATTCGCCAGCTAACGTGGGATTCACTTCATTGCGTTTTTTTCATCTCTGCATCTAATTAGCCGATGTTGCAGGCCTTCAGATCCCAGATCCGCTCCACATAGTCCTGAATAGAGCGGTCGGAGTTGAACTTGCCCATGGTGGCCGAGTTGATGATGGCCTTCTTCGCCCACAGCGCCGGATCCCGATACCAGGTATCGATCAGCTTGTGTGCATCCGAGTAGGACTGGAAGTCCGCCAGGGTCAGGTAAGGGTCTCCCCCTTCCAGCAAGGAGCGCTTGATGGAGACCAGCTCACCCGGACGACCCGGCGTGAAGTAGTCGGTATCAAACCAGTCCAGCACGGCTTTGAGCTCGGAGTTGGCATAGTAGAAGTCGTACGGGTTGTAACCGCGCGCCTTCAGCGACTTCACTTCGTCCACGTTCAGACCGAAGATGGCACAGTTTTCGGCACCCGCCTCTTCAGCGATCTCGATGTTGGCTCCATCCAGCGTCCCGATGGTGATTGCACCGTTGAGTGCCATCTTCATGTTGCCGGTACCGGATGCTTCATAACCTGCAGTGGAAATCTGCTCGGAAACATCTGCCGCCGGGATCAGCTTCTCGGCCAGACTCACGCGGTAGTTCGGCATGAACACCACTTTCAGCTTGCCCTGGATACGAGCATCGTTATTGACCCGATCCGCCAGCTTGTTGATGGCATAGATGATGTCTTTGGCCAGCTTGTAACCGGGCGCCGCTTTGGAGCCGAAGATAAACACACGCGGATGCATGTCATAGTCCGGGTTGGCCAGCAGACGACGATAGAGCGCCATGATGTGAATGAGGTTCAGTTGCTGGCGCTTGTACTCGTGCAGACGCTTGATCTGAACGTCAAAGATCGCCTCGGCACTGACATCTATACCTGTTTCGTCTTTGATGACCTTGACCAGCTTCTCTTTGTTGTGACGCTTGATGGTCATGAACTGCTGCTGGAACGCCTTGTCGTCGGCAAACTTCACCACGCCACGCAGTTTGTCCAGTTGCAGCGGCCACTCCTTGCCCACTACTTCGTTGTAGAGGCCAGCCAGTTCCGGGTTGCACGCCAGCAGCCAGCGACGCGGGGTCACCCCGTTGGTCACGTTGCACATTTTTTCCGGCCACAGCTCGGCATACTCGGGGAAGAGATCTTCCTTCACCAGCTTGGAGTGGATCTCGGCCACACCGTTCACTTTGGACGAACCGATCACGCACAGGTTGCCCATGCGAACCTTGCGTACATCACTCTCTTCGATGATGGAGAGCTTGGCCTTGATGGCATCGTTGCCAGGCCACTTGGGCTCCACCAACTCGTTCAGGAAACGGGCGTTGATCTCGTAAATCACCTCCAGATGGCGAGGCAGTACTTTCTCGAACAGGCTGACCGACCACTTCTCCAGCGCTTCCGGCAGCAAAGTGTGGTTGGTATAAGAGAAGACCTGATAGCAGATAGCCCAGGCGGCATCCCAGTTCAGATCTTCCTCGTCAACCAGCACCCGCATCAGTTCAGGGATGGCGACAGTCGGGTGAGTATCGTTGAGCTGAATGGCAATTTGCGCGGCAAAGTTGCTGAAGTCACTGCCATGGACCCGCTTGTAGCGGCGCATGATGTCCTTGATGGAGCAAGCACAGAAGAAGTACTGCTGGATCAGACGCAGCTCTTTACCTGCATCGGTCTCATCGTTCGGATACAGCACCTTGGAGATGGTCTCGGCCTGGGCTTTCTCAGCCTGGGAGTCGATGTAACCACCGGCGTTGAACACGTCCCAGTCGAAAAACTCGGAGGCGCGGGATTCCCACAAACGCAGGATGTTGACGGTGTGGCCGCCAAAACCGACCACCGGAATATCCCAAGGCACCCCTTTAATCTTGCGACCAGCGTGCCATACCTTCTTCAGGCCGCCATTGTCACCAAACACGGTCTCGACGTAGCCATAGAGCGGCACTTCTTGCACCGACTCGGGGCGGCAGATCTCCCAGGGGTTGCCATATTCACGCCAGGAGTCCGGACGCTCGATCTGGCGGCCATCCTGGATTTCCTGACGGAACAGACCGTGTTCGTAGTGGATACCGTAACCAACCGCCGGATAGTTCAGAGTGGCCAGCGAGTCGATAAAGCAGGCAGCCAAACGACCCAGGCCGCCGTTGCCAAGTGCCATGTCCGGCTCTTGTTCGCACAGGTCGGTCAGTTCCAGACCGAGTTCGCTCAGCGCCTCTTCACAAATCTTGTAAAGAGAGAGGTTGTGCAGGTTGTTGGAGGTCAGACGCCCCATCAGGAATTCAGCAGAGAGATAGTGAATCGCACGAGTATCTTTCTTGAAATGAGTCTGCTGAGTGCGGGTCAGGCGCTCGTACACCTGTTCATTGACAGCCGCAGCAGTGGCTTTCCACCACGCTTCGGGAGAGGCTTTCTGTTCGCTTGTTCCCAAGGTAGAACGCAGGTGACGCACGATACTCGCCTTGAGCTGATCTTTATCCAGTTGGAGATCTTGGTCTGTCTTCTTCTTGGTAGCCATAAACCATATTCCTTCGTTACAAATAAAATTGTTATCCCGCTTGCGGGACCGGCGCTGTTGTTATCTCAAAATATGTACCGGCGTGAGAATACTAACTAAAGCGGCAGAATTAAAAGTTAACGCAAGTCACACTTTAACCGATAAAAACAGCCTGAAAAGCTTGAAACCCCTTTCCTTTAATTGATCGTAAAAAAACAAACATTCCCTTTATTATCATAAGCTTAACGAAACAATAAAAATATTCTGGCATGAATAGGTTTTCAGAGATTGCCAAGCCTTGAAAATCCCTGAAAATAGGCAGCAAGACGGCACATTGAAACCGGTTTCAATGTGCCTGAAAAATTACCGTATAAATATGAAGCAATCATTGCACCCTTAAAGATGTGCTTTGAACTGATTGCTCAATGGATCGTAATGGTACCCAATCTGATCCAGACGCCCTGCCAACTGCTCTTCACTCATATCGTAATAGGCCAGCAACTCCTCCAACCCGTCACACTCAAGCCTTAGCTTCTCATTGATGATGCCCAGCAAGATGTTGGCATCCAGACGTTGCAAGGTACTGATATCCATAGCGGCACCTCCTGTAAATGACCTGTATAACCATGGGCGGTTACGCAAGGTTTGTCCATAGTACGAAAAACACCCAGCCAGCTTTATATTAAATAGTGTTTAAAAACATAATCTTACTAACGACACATGCCAACACCATCACATTTTACAGCAAAAACACCTTGTCACTGCCACAGGATAGAACTACTGTATGCACATACAGCTTGGATATTCATACAGGAACCCCATATATGAACCAGCCCCTGCACCCGCAGCCCTTTGCGATGAATCGTGTCATGAGCAATCCTTGGCCCACCAGAACCGCCTGCAAAGCGGAGTTGGCTCATTATGGTGTGACTATCCAGTCTGATGATCAGTTTCTGAGCGAGCTGACAAAGCTTGGGGAGGCTCATACCGGCTGGATCTTGTTGATCGCCCCGCCGGGACGCCCCACAGTCAGCCGTCTGGAAGAGCGAGGTATCGATCCCAAGAGAGTGCTGGTGGTACATAGCCCCAAAATCAAGAACTGGCAGCAAACCCTGGAGCGCAGTCTGGGCAATGGTCACTGCGCCGCCGTATTTACCTGGCTACCCGAGCAAATCGAACTGGATCACGTCAAGCTGCAGCGACTGGGACAGCAGTCTGGCGTACTCACCCGCTTCTTTGGCGCGAAACGGACTAACCTCGGCACACCTCTGCTGGCCTATGCAGAGCAAGATATCTATCTCAATCATTAAGACAAAAAACGAACGCCTAAGCAGGCTCTCCCGCGGGTCGCAGTGACAGAAGGGCGCAAACAATATGTGACCAGCGGCTTTATTTGAAAGACAAGCGTGCAACAGCCTGACGGTAGGCATCGGAGATCATTTGACCCTGCTTGCTGCAAGCAGACAAACATCAAAAGATGTAACGTATAAAGAAGCAGAAAATAAAACCTGAAGTGGACAATCATGCAGCCCAAGTATTAAAACCTGCGGGACTTCCTGCCCACCAGCGAACCCGTTTGAGCAATGTGATTAGGCTGAAAGTCATTGCATTCATTTGAGCTGATCACGACAATTTGCTCACCGGAGTGACTCTCTCCTTGAAATACCGGGTAACAAGGGGTATAACCACGCGTTTTATCAGGTGTAATAAGTGAGCGGTATGATGCAAGCCCCCTTTTGGCAGACCAAGAGTCTGCAGCAGATGACTGAGTCCGAATGGGAATCCCTCTGCGATGGTTGCGGAAAATGCTGCCTCAACAAGCTGATCGATGAAGATACCGACGAACTGGTTTTCACCAATGTCGCCTGCAATTTGCTTAACACCAAGACCTGTCAGTGCTCTGATTACGCCAATCGTTTCAAAAAAGAGCCTGACTGTCTGCAGATCACCCATGACAAGATCGCCGAATATGACTGGCTCCCCTCAACTTGCGCATATCGCCTGCTGTCTGAAGGCGACGCTCTTCCAGAGTGGCATCCTCTGCTGACCGGCAGTCGTTCCACGATGCATCAGGCTGGTCAATCCGTCCGTGGCAAAGTCATTCACGAGGATCAGGCGGGTGAATGGATCGATCACATCATCACCTGGGCCAGCTGACACGCTCAACCCGCTATTCTCCTGAGGCAAGGGCTGTACAATGTGCAGCCCTTGTTGTTTCTGCAAGCAGGGTTTGTAGCTTCACACATATCTGGCTGGCTAAACAAGACCCCCTCCCAACTGCACATTGAGAGAGGCAGAGGCAGAGGCAGAGGCAGAGGCAGAGGCAGAGGCAGAGGCAGATAATGATTCCATAGTCACAGGCTTATGGGTATTGCTTGATACTCGCGATGGCGCCTCTGTTCACCCCTTAAACCTGATCAGCTGTTCCACGAGCCATAGCAACACTGATGCAATGGCAGGCGCCTATCCCCCTAGAGCGCGAATAAAGCATAATCGCATTACAGACGGGGCCTAGGTCAATCCTGGTGGCCCCCCCCCCCCCTTAATCCTCTTCAAATACCCAGTAACAACTGTTGTGGTTGCGATGGAACTGGGGGCGATTCACAGGGGATTATTACTCCCCCTGAATCGCACGCATAAAAAAACCGGCGCCTTGGCGCCGGTTTTTGCTCACTATGTCTCGATTACAGAGAAGCAGTGAAGGTACGGGTGATGACGTCTTGCTGTTGCTCTTTGGTCAAAGAGTTGAAGCGAACGGCATAACCGGATACACGAATGGTCAACTGCGGATATTTCTCCGGGTTTTCCATGGCGTCCAGCAGCATTTCACGGTTCATCACGTTAACGTTCAGGTGCTGACCACCCTCTACGTTGGATTCGTGGTGGAAGTAACCGTCCATCAGGCCAGCCAGGTTGGCTTTCTGGGCTTCCATATCTTTACCCAGTGCGTTCGGAACGATGGAGAAGGTATAGGAGATACCATCTTTAGCGTAAGCGAACGGCAGCTTGGCTACGGAAGTCAGGGAAGCAACAGCACCCTTCTGGTCACGACCGTGCATCGGGTTTGCACCCGGGCCGAACGGAGCACCGGCACGACGGCCATCCGGGGTGTTACCGGTCTTCTTGCCATATACCACGTTGGAGGTGATGGTCAGAACAGACTGGGTAGCAACAGCGCCACGGTAGGTGTTCAGCTTCTGAATCTTCTTCATGAAGCGCTCAACCAGGTCACAGGCGATATCATCGACGCGAGCGTCGTTGTTACCGAACTGCGGGTATTCGCCTTCGATTTCGAAGTCGATGGCAACGCCATCTTCGTCACGAATCGGCTTGACCTTGGCGTACTTGATGGCAGACAGGGAGTCAGCGGCTACGGACAGACCAGCGATACCACACGCCATGGTGCGATATACGTCACGGTCGTGCAGCGCCATCAGAGAGGCTTCGTAGCTGTACTTGTCGTGCATGTAGTGGATGATGTTCAGCGCAGCAACGTATTGCTTGGCCAGCCAATCCATGAAGTGGTCCAGACGATCCATTACGTCGTTGTAGTCGAGGTACTCGGACTTGACCATCTCGGTTTTCGGACCGACCTGGATCTTGAGCTTCTCGTCCATACCACCGTTGATTGCATACAGCATGGTCTTGGCCAGGTTGGCACGAGCACCGAAGAACTGCATCTGCTTACCAACGATCATCGGGGATACACAGCAAGCGATGGCGTAGTCATCGTTGTTGAAATCCGGACGCATCAGATCGTCGTTCTCGTACTGAACGGAAGAGGTCTCGATGGATACCTTGGCACAGTACTTCTTGAAACCGACCGGCAGCTTCTCAGACCACAGGATGGTCAAGTTCGGCTCAGGGGACGGGCCCATGGTGTACAGGGTGTTCAGCATACGGAAGCTGTTCTTGGTGACCAGGGTACGGCCATCAACGCCCATACCAGCCAGGGTCTCGGTCGCCCACATCGGGTCGCCGGAGAACAGTGAATCGTATTCCGGGGTACGCAGGAAGCGAACCATACGCAGCTTCATGACCATGTGGTCCATCAGCTCTTGGGCTTCTTGCTCGGTGATCAGGCCTTTTTGCAGGTCACGCTCGATGTAGATGTCCAGGAAGCTGGAGGTACGACCGAAGGACATGGCTGCACCGTTCTGGGACTTGACTGCCGCCAGGTAGGCGAAGTAGGTCCACTGTACGGCTTCTTTGGCGTTCTTGGCCGGTACGGAGATATCGCAACCGTACTTGGCAGCCATCACCTTCATCTGTGCCAGGGCACGGTGCTGCTCGGAGATCTCTTCGCGCAGACGGATGGTGGCTTCCAGGTTGACGCCGTTTTCCAGGTCAGCTTGCAGGGACTTGAACTGGGCCAGTTTGTCGGCCATCAGGAAGTCAACACCGTACAGGGCAACACGACGGTAGTCACCGATGATACGGCCACGGCCGTAGGCATCCGGCAGACCGGTGATAACACCAGACTTACGGCAGTTCAGGATGTCTTTGGTGTAAACGTCAAACACGCCCTGGTTGTGAGTCTTGCGGTATTCGGTGAAGATCTTCTCGACCATCGGGTCCAGTTGACGACCGTACACTTCGCAAGAAGTTTTAACCATCTTGATACCGCCGTTGGCGATGATGGCGCGCTTCAGCGGCTTGTCAGTCTGCAGACCAACGATCTGCTCCAGGCTCTGATCGATATAACCGGCATCGTGTGCGGTAATGGTGGAGGGCAGGTCAGTATCAAAATCAACCGGCGCATGAGTGCGGTTCTCGATTTTGATCCCTTCCATGACCTTGTCCCACAGCTTGGTGGTCGCTTCGGTCGCGCCAGCCAGGAAGGACTCGTCACCTTCATACGGGGTGTAGTTCTTCTGGATGAAGTCACGGGTGTTGACAGAGGTCTGCCATTCACCGGCCGCGAAGCCTTCCCATGCTTTTTGGAACTGTTCGTTAAGTTCTGCCATTTTTCATTACCTCACACGGTATTGATGTAGTATCCCGCAATCATCCTTAATGATGACGACGGAAGATAAACCAGTAAGTCAGACCAACCATCACGCCACCACCGATGATATTGCCGATGGTCACGGGGATGAGGTTGTGTAGGACGAAGTTGGATACGGTCAGGTCAGCAAAGGTTGCCGGATCCTGGCCGATGGCCTGCCAAAATTCCGGACTAGCCACGCTGTGGATAGCGATACCAACCGGAATCATAAACATGTTTGCGATGCTGTGCTCGAAACCTGAGGCAACGAACATGGCAACCGGCAGCAGCATAACCACTACCTTGTCAGTCGCGCTGCGGGCACCAAAGGCCATCCAGGCAGCAAGACATACCATCAGGTTACAGAGGATACCCAGCGCCACCGCTTCGAAGAAGGTGTGGTGAATTTTGTGTTGGGCCACTTTGAGGGCGTTAAGGCCCCACTGACCGTCTGCTGCCGTGTACTCTGCAGAAACGATGATCAGCGCCACCATCAACAGACCACCAATCAGGTTGCCGAAGTAGACCAGCCCCCAGTTCTTGAGCAGCTGAGCCCAGCTGATGCGATTGGCAGCCTTGGCCACCAGCGTCAGGGTGGTGGAGGTGAACAGCTCGGCACCGAGCAGCACACAGAGAATAAGCCCGAGAGAGAAGCAGAGACCGCCCACCAACTTGGCCATACCCCAAGGCATGGAGCCGGTTCCAGTCGTCACTGTGATGTAGAAGATAAATGCGATGGCGATGAAAGCGCCTGCGGTAATGGCCAGTGGAATGACCTTGTATGCCGGCTTGGTAGCCTTGGCATAGGTGATGTCTTCAGCCAGTGCAGCGATGGCTTCGGGCTTGAGACAATCGAATGGAGATTCAGCTTTCAATTATTTTCTACCTGAATGTTTTGCCTGTTGAAATCATAACAAAGGGCCAAATAGCCAAAATTGACATTGATCAAGTTTATCAGAGTGCGAATGTAATTTTACTACAAATATTTTAGTGCGATGGCTACGCCACTTTACACCAGGTATCAGCTGAAACAGAAATGTCACATTTTTAATGCAATGATTTTAAAGAATTTATTCTAGAGCATGGAAAAGTGGCATTGGCAAGATATCTTTGCAGATCGACAGCACATCCCCCGCCCTGCCATCAACCCCCTTAGGGGTATTTTTTGTTTTTTATTTCATCTTTGAATAACAATCCCGTGCCTTGCCGCACGATAAACAGAAGGGGCCACACGGCCCCTTCCTTTACAGCAACGATCACGCCCAGTGATGGGCTCGCTTGGCCTTCTGCAGCTTCTCGTAGGCCGCCAGCAGCTTCTGGTGCAGCGGGAACTGGGAGAGCGACAGATCGGCCGCCTCCAGACCGTGGAAGCGTGCTTCGCCAGTGGCGTTGGCCCATGCCTGTGCCAGCGTCTCTTCACCATACATGCGAGTGAAGACGGCGCGATACTGCTCGGGGTCGCGCTCCTCGTCGAGGAACAACTCGACGCAGGCACGCAGGGCGCGGTAGTAGCTGGCACGCTCGGCAGTGAACACTGACTGGTTGAACTCCATGGTCCAGTCGATAAGATCCAGTGCAGTCTCCAGCTCACCGGCGGCCAGCGCCAGCATGGCTTTCAGCTCGCCAACGCGCAGGGTGTGCAGCGCGGTCCCCTTGGCAGCGGCGATGCCCAACAGCTCGCGCACTCGGGTGCGCTCGTCGTGCCCCTCTTCATCCAGTTGATCAAACAACGCCATGTACTGCTCGGCATCCCAATCCAGTGATGGCAGCGCTAGGATCACTTCGCGCAGGTTGGCGCCCATATTGTTGTTGGCCAGCAGCAGATCTTCGGCCGGATAGATGTCGGACATGCCCGGCACCAGAATGCGGCAGGCGTAGACACCCAGATGCTCGTAGTCGGCGATATAGACCGGCTGCTCCAGCTCATGGAAGATGCCGATCAGGTGATCAAACTCCTCCTGCGAGGTGCCACGGAAGTCCCAGTCGGCAAACTCGAAGTCCGCATCCTGCTTGAACAGATCCCAGCTGATAAGGCCAGAAGAGTCGATGAAGTGGGTCTCGAGGTTGTGGTGATCCGCCACCTGCTCGTTGTCGAATGACGGCGGCACAAACACGTCGAGATCCTTGAGACCGCGGCCCTGCAGCAGCTCGGTGACGGTCCGCTCGAAGGCCACTTCGAAGCGCGGGTGGGCACCGAAGGAGGCAAAGCAGGTGCCATTACTCGGGTTGAGCAGCACCACGCAGATGACCGGATAACGGCCACCCAGGGAAGCATCGAAGCTGTAAATGGGGAAGCCTTCCGCTTCGAGCGCCGCGATGGAGGCGGCAATCCCCGGATAACGGGCAATGACCTCGTCCGGGATCAACGGCAGGCTGATGGCCTCGGCGATGATCTTGTTCTTCACGTGGCGCTCGAACACTTCGGAGAGCGCTTGAGTGCGCGCTTCGGTCTTGGTGTTGCCGGCGCTCATGCCGTTGGAGACATAGAGGTTGCCGATGATGTTCATCGGGATGTAGACGGTCTCTTGATCGGACTGGCGCTCGAACGGCAGGGCGACGATACCGCGCTCCTCGTTGTTTGACTGCAGATCCACCAGCATGTCGGCGGTCACTTCACCGTCCGCGTTGTAGAACTTGCGGGTGAAGCTGTCGAGCAGACCGGCCGGGAACTGGTCACCCTCGATGGGGAACCACTTCTCGTTCGGGTAGTGAACGAAATCGCCGTTGGCGACCTGCTCGCCAAGATAGAAGTCGGCGAAGAAGTAGTTGGTGGAGAGACGCTCGAAATATTCGCCAAGGGCAGACGCGAGGGCCGCCTTCTTGCTGGCACCCTTGCCGTTGGTGAAGCAGAGGGCGCACTCTTTGTCGCGAATATGCACCGACCAGACGTTCGGCACGGGGTTGAGCCAGGAGGCCTCTTCAATATCAAAGCCCAAGGCTTGCAGCTTGGTCTGGAAGCGTTCGATGGAGTCTTCCAGCGCCGCGTCCTTGCCGGGAATAAAAGTGTGGTCAGTCATCACGATATCCTGATTTTTATTGGCTCATGTTCGGCCGCAGATAATAGCAGGGGTCGGCGGCTTTGGCAGGACAAAAATCAGCAAACAGGGATGAGTCGCACGGTGAGAAACCGGCTTGCCCCCTCTCCCCCGCCACAAACAGCGCGGGCCCGGGGATTGCCCGGGCCCGCTTGTTACGCAATGCGATAC
>NZ_JBFODV010000298.1:0-37694 GCF_040908495.1 Aeromonas sp. R1-1
GCAGATCCCCCTCCCCTTATTCCTCACCTTAACATGGCGAGGATAACAAAGCGGCTGCCGGTGAGGGCAGCCGCAAGGACTTATTTCTTCTTCATCTTCAGCAGGCGTTTGCGCTGACGTTCCTGACTCAGGGTCATGGTGTTCTTCTTCCCTTCAAACGGGTTGACCGACTCCTGGAACTCGACCCGGATTGGCGAGCCCATAATCTTGAGGGACTTGCGGAAGTAGTTGATCAGATACCGCTTGTAGGAGTCCGGCAAGTCGTTCAGCTGGTTGCCGTGGATCACGATACGCGGCGGGTTGTAGCCACCGGCGTGGGCATACTTGAGCTTGACGCGGCGACCGTTGACCATCGGCGGCTGGTGATCTTCCTGCGCCATCTGCATGATGCGGGTCAGCATGGCCGTGCTGGTACGACGGGTGGCGGACTGGTAAGCCTCCTGAATGGATTCAAACAGATGGCCGACACCGCTGCCGTGCAGGGCGGAGATGAAGTGGACGCGAGCGAAGTCGATGAAGCCCAAGCGACGATCCAGCTCGTTCTTCACATCTTCTTTCACCTTCTGATCCAGACCATCCCACTTGTTCACCACCAGCACCACGGAGCGACCGGCGTGGAGCACATAGCCAAGGATGCTCAAGTCCTGATCGGTGATGGTCTCCTGGGCGTCGATCACCAGCAGGCAGACGTTAGCATCTTCAATGGCTTTCAGGGTCTTGATAACGGAGAACTTCTCCACCGTCTCGTGCACCTTGCCACGACGACGCACACCGGCGGTATCGATGACCACATACTTCTGCTCGTCACGCTCCATCGGAATGTAAACGGAGTCACGGGTGGTGCCGGGCATGTCATAGACGATGACCCGATCTTCACCCAGCATGCGGTTGGTCAGAGTAGATTTACCGACGTTGGGACGACCAACGATGGCGAACTTGATGGGCAGGTCGGCGAACGGGGTCTCCTTGGTGTCCTCTTTGGTATCGAGTTCACCGGCAGCAACCATGCGCAGCAGGGCTTCTTCGTCGAAGTCCTCCTCTTCCTCATCCTGCGCATCTTCATCGGTAGCGGAGTCGACCAGGGTCTCCAGATGGGGAGCCAGGGCCAGTTCCAGCAGGCTCAGCACGCCACGACCGTGGGCGGCCGCGATCTGGTAGACCTCGCCCAGCGCCAGACCGTAGAACTCGGAGACCGCGGAATCACCGTCGATACCGTCGGTCTTGTTGGCCACCAGAAATACCTTCTTGTGGGCCTTGCGCAGGTGCTCGGCGATGGCTTGATCCGCCGCGGTCAGGCCTGCACGGGCATCCACCATGAACAGCACGACGTCCGCTTCTTCGATGGCCAGTAGAGATTGCTCGGCCATCTTCAGCTCGATCCCCTCTTCGGTGCCATCGATACCGCCGGTATCGACCACGATAAATTCCAGCTCGCCCAACTTCGCCTGACCGTATTTACGGTCCCGGGTCAGACCGGGAAAATCGGCAACCAGGGCATCCCGAGTACGGGTCAAGCGGTTAAACAGGGTGGATTTCCCCACGTTGGGGCGGCCCACCAGGGCTACTACAGGAGTCATAAAAGCCTCATTCTCAAGACGACAAAGGCTCCGGGTCCGAAGACCAGGAGCCGGATATTCACATTATCGGACGATCAAGGACGCTTGAGGGCGTACAACTTGCCGTCACGGCTCTGCACATACAGGGTCTCGCCATCCACCAGCGGGGCGGCGTAGAGACCACTGCTATCGAGCTGCTGCATCGCCTTGATGGTACCGTCGGTACGATCAAGCCAATACAGGTATCCTTCCACATCACCCACCACCACATAGTCACCGAAGATGACAGGTGCAGTGACGGTACGATTTTCCAGCTGGGTGTTTGACCACAGCTCCAGACCGTTGCGACGGTCGATGGCAAACAGGTGGCTGCGACTGTCGGTCAGCACGATGGCATTGCCAGTCATCGCCAGATCGCGATAGCCGGAATACTTGCGCTTCCACACTTCATCGCCGGTCATCAGTTTGCGCGCCATCAGCTGACCGTTGTAGGCGATGGCGTAGAGCTCATCACCGGCGATCAGCGGGCTGGCATCGACGTCAACCATGCGGTCCAGCTCGGTGGCACCGCGCGGATCAGCCACCTTCGACTGGCGCACCGGCTGGCCATTGCTCAGCAGGGCGATGCCCACCTTGCCATCGGCACGACCGTAAATCACGGCGCCGTTGGTGATCACCGGTGCACCGGCACTGCGCAGGGTCAGCGGCGGCTGCTCTTCGGAGAGCGACCACTGCATCTTGCCTTCGTCGGTGTCGAGGGCGATCAGGCGACCGGAGGTGGTCAACACTACCACGCGGCCATCTTCCACCGCAGGGCTTGCCACCACTTCGCCGGGCACATTGGTCTGCCACAGCACTTCGCCATTCTCTTCGTTCAGGGCGTAGACCACCCCGTTCTCGGAGCCGAGGAACAGCTTGCCGTAACGGGAGACCAGACCACCGGAGAGACGAGCGCTACGCTTGTCGGCGTTGACCGGCAGGTCGGCCAGATCGACAGTCCAGAGGCGATCGCCACTGGCACGGTCAAAGGCGCTGACATCGCCGTCACGGGCCGCCGCATAGATACGATCCTCTTCCACCACCGGCTTGAGCTGGGAGTAGAAGTCACCGATACCATCACCCACAGTAGATGACCATGCGGTGTCGGCAGTGAAGGCAGATTCAACCTTGGGCAGCGGCGCCATCGGGTTGAGATCCTCTTCGGAACTGAACAGGGAGCAACCCTGCAGAGCGAAGGAGACCGCAGCCCCCAGCGCCACCATCTTGAATAGATTACGCATCCGGTGCCTCACCAGTCGCAACGGCCGGCAGGGCCAGATCGTCCATTTTCAGCTTGAGCTCGGCGCTACCCTGCAGGCCGCCGGCATCCGCCGCCGCCTGATAGGCATCACGAGCCTCTTCGGTCTTGCCCTGCTTTTGCAGCACATCACCACGGGCTTCGGCTACCTGCGCCTTGAAGGCCTCATTCTGGATGGTTGCCAGCTTGGCCAGCGCTTCATCTGCCTTGCCCTGATCATTCAGCACACGGGCCAGACGCAGCGCCGCGATGGGACGAATGCTCTCGTCACCCGTGGTCGCCACCAGCTCCAGCTGCTCGACAGCCAGATCCAGCTTGCCCGCCTTGACGGCAGCGGCAGCCAGTTGCAAAGCGGCCAGTTCACCGTAGGAGTCACCCTTGTTGGCGGTAACAAACTGCTGTGCCTGCTCGAAACCGGCGGCATCGCCCTTGGCCAGCTGCTCAATCACCAGGTTGTAAGAGTGGGAGGAGGCCTCCATGGTCTCTTGCTGGTGCTGGTTGTAATAGCGCCAGCCGAACAGACCGACCAGACCGATCACGGTCCCGGCAATCACCGAGGTTCCGTTCTCTTTCCACCACTCCTTGATAACCTCAACCTGTTGTTCTTCGGTGGTATAGACTTCCACAGCTTACTCTCCTTTGGCTGCCAGCAGGGCAATGGCGGCGTCAACCTTGACGGTCTGTTGCTCGGCCTGACCACGCAGATATTTGATAGTGATCTCCCCGTTTTGCACCTCGGTCTCACCAAGGATCAGGGCGATTGCCGCGCCGCTCTTGTCGGCACGTTTGAGTTGTTTCTTGAAGTTGCCACCACCGCAGTGGCTCATGAGGCGCAGGTCCGGCAGGGCATCGCGCAGACGCTCGGCCAGCTGAAAGCCAGCCTGTTCGGTCCCCTCGCCCACCATCGCCAGATAGACATCCACCGCCGGGCGGATATCGGCGTTGAGCTCGAGGGTCTCCAGCATCAGCACCAGACGCTCCATACCCATGGCAAAACCCACGGCCGGGGTCGGTTGACCGCCCAGCTGCTCTACCAGACCATCGTAGCGGCCACCGGCACAGACGGTGCCCTGGGCACCCAGACTGCTGGTGACCCACTCGAACACGGTCAGGTTGTAGTAGTCAAGACCACGCACCAGACGTTCGTTCACTTCGTATTTGATACCGGCAGACTCGAGCAGGCGCTTGAGCCCCTCGAAGTGGGCCAGGCTCTCTTCGCCCAGATGGTCGAACAGACGCGGGGCACCCGCCAAAATGGCCTGCACCTTTTCATCCTTGGAGTCGAGCACCCGCAGCGGGTTACTGTACATGCGGCGCTGGCTCTCTTCGTCCAGCTGCTCCTTGTACTGCTCCAGATAGGCCACCAGCGCATCGCGGTAAGCGGCACGCTCGGCGCTCTGACCCAGGGTGTTGAGCTGCAGGGTGACATGCTCGCTGATGCCAAACAGACGCCACAGACGGTGGGTCAGCATGATCAGCTCAGCGTCGATGTCCGGCCCGTTGATGCCAAACAGCTCGACACCGAATTGGTGGAACTGGCGATAACGGCCCTTCTGGGGACGCTCGTGACGGAACATGGGGCCCATGTACCACATCCGGCGTTCCTGGTTGTAGAGCAGACCGTGTTCGATACCGGCACGGACGCAGCTGGCGGTCCCTTCCGGACGCAGGCTCAGGCTGTCGCCGTTGCGATCTTCAAAGGTGTACATCTCTTTTTCGACCACGTCGGTCACTTCACCGATGGCGCGCTTGAACAGATGAGTCTGCTCGACAATCGGCATGCGCACTTCGCTGTAGCCATAGCTGGCAACGACCTGGCGCAGGATCTGTTCAACCTTCTGCCATACCGGGCTCTGCTCCGGCAGGCAATCATTCATACCGCGAATAGCTTGGATCTGTTTTGCCACGTTGATACTCGAGAAAAAGAGGTAAAATTTGGCCGCATTATAGGGATTTTCCCCCCCAAGGTAAAATCAGGGAATCCGGATGCGGGATTTAAAATCAGTCACCTGGAAAAAGGGCCACCCAATGTGGCCCTGTTTCGCTCACTCCTTGTCCATCGGGATCCGGTTGGCGGGATCCAGCATGGCGGCGCGGGCGCGAATGCGGCGCTCCAGAGTTGGAATGAGATCCTTGTTGTCGAGCCGATCGACCCGCTGGCCCCCTTCATAGAAGGCACTCTTGTTGGCGGCACCCGCCAGACCAAGGTCGGAGACCAGCGCTTCACCCGGCCCATTCACCACACAGCCGATGATGGAAACATCCATCGGGGTGATGATGTCTTCGAGCCGCTCTTCCAGAGCATTGACGGTGGCGATCACATCGAACTCCTGCCGTGAGCAGGATGGGCAAGCGATAAAGTTGATGCCACGGGAGCGAATACGCAGGGATTTGAGGATATCGAAACCGACCTTTACCTCCTCCACCGGATCCGCCGCCAGCGAGATCCGCAGGGTATCGCCGATGCCGTCGGTAAGCAGCATGCCCAGACCGATGGCAGACTTCACCGCGCCGGCACGGAAACCGCCCGCTTCGGTGATGCCAAGGTGCAGCGGCTGTTCAATCTGCTTGGCCAACAAGCGATAGGCACCGACTGCCAGGAACACATCGGAGGCCTTGACGCTCACCTTGAAGTCCTGGAAATCGAGACGATCGAGATAGTCCACGTGACGCATGGCGGACTCCACTAGCGCCTCTGGGGTCGGCTCGCCGTACTTCTCCTGGATATCTTTCTCCAGCGACCCGCCATTGACCCCGATACGGATCGGGATATTGAGGTCGCGCGCGCAATCGACCACTGATCGCACCCGCTGCTCATTGCCGATGTTGCCCGGGTTGATACGCAGGCAGTCGGCACCGTACTCGGCCACTTTCAGGGCGATGCGATAGTCGAAGTGGATATCGGCAACGATGGGGATGCGGGTCTGCTGTTTGATCAGCCGGAAGGCTTCCGCCGCTTCCATGGTGGGCACGGAGACACGGACGATATCGGCACCGACCCGCTCGATCCGCTGGATCTGCTCGATGGTGGCGGCGACATCTGTGGTCTTGGTGTTGGTCATGGTCTGCACGGTAATGGGGGCATCGCCCCCAACCGGTACATTACCAACCATGATCTGTCTGGATTTACGACGAATGATGGGTGATTCGTGAGAAGACATGGGAAACAGATTACTCCTGCGGCAGTGAGAAGCGGGCTGTACGACCGTTGTTGTAACGGCTCATATCAAACGACTGACCCTTGTAGTCAAGCTTGACGGCCATGGGCGCGCCAATGATGAACTTCAGGGGCTCGGCGCCTTCCAGCACCAGCTCGTCGTTGGCCTTCTTCAGACCACTGAACAGGGTCTTGCCGTTGGCATCCTTCACATCCAGCCAGCAATCGGCGGTGAAGCTCATCTTCAGTTGCGGCGCAGTCGCCGGATCAACGACAGCCTCTTCAGATTCAGTGCCATTGGCGCCGGATACCGCAGCATCGGTCGCAGTGCCGACAGCCGCGCTGACATCGTTCGGGGCAATAGCCGCTGAAGCAGGCGCCAGGGTAGCCGTCGCATCGGAGACCACCGCAGGGGCAATCACGTCCGTGGCTGCCGGTGCGTTGGCTGCGCCTTCCACCGGAGCGGTGTTAATTGCATCGGGCGGCGTGATGGCAGGTTCAGCCGGAGTCGAACCGGTTGCACTCATCTCGGTGGCTGCCAGCGCTTCATCACCGGCGGAGCGGCGTGAAGTACTCTGCCACCACCAGGCGACCGAGAGCGCAATCAACACCAGGATCACCAGCCAGGTCACCACCTTGAGCCGACTGTCGTTGGCTTGCTGGCGGGAGCGACGGGAGAAGCTCTGCATGTCGATATTGTCGGGAGGAGTCAGACCCAGCTTGTCGTAAGCAGCCAGAATGGTCTCGTCGGGGATCCCGACCAGCTTGGCATAGGTACGCAGATAGCCCCGAATAAAGGTATGGGAGGTGTGCTTGTCGTAGGTATCCGATTCGATAGCGGCGATCAGGGTCAGACGAAGGTGAATGCGGGACGCAACCTGTTCTCGTGTCCAGCCAAGCTGTTCACGGGCGTTGCGCAGCAATTGGCCTGGGCCTACTGCCTGGGAGTCGTCTTGGAAATCGTGTTGCTGTTCAATAGTCATTGGCTAAATAACGCTTGGCTTGTTGCGAAGTGGGATATTGCCTTACCAGCTCAGTCCCGAATTGGTGAAGTAATGCCGGCTTGTCCATCGCCTGTGCCAGCCGAAGTCTCAACCAGAGACTCTCCTCGTTCTCGTCTGACACATCGGCAAAACGGGCGAGGTAGGACTGCACATCAGGCAGCTTGCCATCTTTCATGGAAAGCTCGGCCAAGTCCAGCAATAACCCTGGATTGCGGGGATTATACCCCAAGGCCAGGCGATAGTACTCGCCTGCTTTATCATTTCTGCGATTTTGCAGCGCACAAAGTGCCGCATTTTCATAGGTATCGGCAATTTTTACATAGCCTGGCTGAATAACAGCCTGGTTGAACGCCTGATCTGCCTCGGCATACCTTCCGCGATCACAGAGGAAGGCACCATAGTTGTTCATTGCGTCAGCATTGGACGGATCCATGGCAAGGGCGTTCTTGTAATGGGTCTCGGCTGCCTTGAAATCTCCTACCTTCTGGTAAAAGTAGGCAAAGCCGATCTGGATCTGGGGGTTGGAGGGGTCATACTGGAGGGCGCGGTCAAGATTGAACTTGGCCTGCTCGGCATTGCCCTGACGCAGGTACTGGATACCCAGGTCGAGGCGGGTTTGGGCAGCCGCCTTGAGGTCAGGACCCACTTCACGCTGGGTCGAGTTCTGGCCAGCGTAAGTGGTCTCGGTCACACAGCCTGGCAGCGCGCAGAGCGCTGCCACTACGATCAATGTACGTGTATCCATTCCCTGTCTATACAATGGCTTAGCATTTAAACCATTTTGACGGAAATCCCATCCTGTTGCATCCGATTTTTGATAGTTCGCTTGGTACGGTCAATCACGTCACCCACCAGCTGACCACAGGCGGCATCAATGTCATCACCACGGGTCTTGCGGACAATCACGGTGAAACCGTACTCCATCAGCACCTTGGAGAAGCGATCGATACGGCTGTTGCTCGGCTTGCCGTAAGGGTTGCCCGGGAAGGGGTTGAACGGGATCAGATTGATCTTGCTCGGAGTGTCCTTGAGCACCTTGGCCAGCTCGTGAGCATGCTGCATATCGTCATTGATATGATCGAGCAGCACATACTCGACGGTCACCCGACCACCGTTGGCATTGGATTTGGCCAGGTAACGACGGACACCGGCGAGGAACTCCTCGATGTTGTACTTGTCGTTGATCGGCATGATCTCTGAACGCAACTTGTCGTTCGGGGCGTGCAGGGAGATAGCCAGCGCCACGTCGATCTGGTCACCCAGCTTGTCCAGCGCAGGTACCACGCCAGAGGTGGAGATGGTCACCCGGCGCTTGGAGATGCCAAAGCCGTAGTCATCCATCATCAGACGCATGGCGGGCACCACGTTGGCGAGGTTGAGCAGCGGCTCGCCCATCCCCATCATCACCACGTTGGTGATGGGACGCTTGCCACCGACCACGCGGGCCGCACGCCACACCTGACCGATGATCTCGGAGACTTTCAGATTGCGGTTGAAGCCTTGTTGAGCCGTGGAGCAGAACTTGCACTCCAGCGCACAGCCAACTTGAGAGGAGACGCATAGGGTCGCGCGGTCATCTTCCGGGATGTAGACGGTCTCGACCTCCTGATCGCCCACCTGCAAGGCCCACTTGATGGTGCCATCGGCAGAGCGCTGCTCGCGGCTGATCTCGGGCGCCTTGATCTCGGCGATCGCCTTGAGGCGCTCTTTGAGCACCTTGTTGACGTTGGTCATCTGATCGAAATCATCACACCCAAAGTGATAGATCCACTTCATGACCTGATCTGCCCGGAATGGCTTCTCGCCCAGTTCGACGAAAAAGGCACGCATGGCATCCCGATCAAGATCCAGCAGGTTGATTTTTGTTTCGCTCATCAATGGCCTCAGTTCAAACACTTCATCAATTATTGGCTGACGACGTCAGGGGGCGGCATTGTACAAATAATGGGTCTGGCTTTCCACCTGGAGAATAGAGGGATATTGCGTAAACGGCGAAAACAACAAAGGGAGCCGAGGCTCCCTTGGGTCATCATCCACAAAAATCAGCCGCGCGGGCAGATCTCGTTGTCAGAGAAGAAGTAGGCAATTTCGCGGGCAGCGGATGCCGGTGCATCGGAGCCATGCACTGCGTTGCGATCGATGCTCTCGGCATAACAGGCACGCAAGGTACCAGCCAGCGCCTCTTTCGGGTTGGTAGCCCCCATGATCTCGCGATTGCGACGGATGGCGTCTTCCCCTTCCAGCACCTGCACCATGACAGGGCCAGAGGTCATGAAGCTGACCAGATTGTCATAAAAAGGCTTGCCCTGATGCTCGGCATAGAAACCGGCAGCCTGTTCACTGCTCATGTGCAGCATTTTGGATGCCACCACTTTCAAGCCTGCGCTTTCGAAACGGCTATAGATGGCACCGATCAGGTTCTTGCTGACAGCATCCGGTTTGACGATAGAGAAGGTACGTTCGATGGCCATTGATATCTTTCCTTAACTACAGAGTTTTATTGTTAGAATCCATGTTCGCTGGCGATTATACGTAAACAAAAACCGGAAAAACACACAAACAAGCAACTTTTTATTAAACATTACTCCCTTGCAATCAACATCCACACTCATCTTGACCGAGTAGAGCCGGAAAATATGTGCGCTTGCGCACGATAGTTACCTTAAGCCGCCAAAACCCCATCTTTTGTTCACAATTCGAACAGCATGAAAAAGGCACCCGAAGGTGCCTTGTCTCGCCTATTTGGCTTCCGCCAGCAGGGCCCGCGCTATGGTGCGCATCCCCAGGGTATTGGCCCCCGGCGCCCAGAGGGCATCGCCGTTGTCACTGAAGCAGGCGGCCAGATCGATATGCAGCCAGCCCATCCCTTCGTTGGCAACGAAACGGGAGAGGAAACCCGCAGCGTTGGAGGCGCCACCCGGCCCGCCCCCCTTCACCGGACGGCTGTTGGCCGTGTCGGCGTAATGGGAGGGACACTGCTGGCGGTGCCAGGGCTCCAGCGGCAGCGGCCAGGCAGGCTCATGCTCGGCATCGGCATAGGTCATGGCCCGGCTTACCAACCCTTTGTCGAGGCCGAACAGGGCATTGTAGCGCCCACCCAGCGCCATCACGGCTGCGCCAGTCAGGGTCGCGGCATCGATGATCAGCGGTGCGCCGGACTCGCTCGCCAGTTGCAGACCGTCAGCCAGCACCAGCCGCCCCTCGGCATCGGTATTCACAATCTCGACCGTGGTGCCGTTCTTGTAGGTGAGGATGTCGCCCAGCTTGTAGGCGTGGCCGGAGACCAGGTTCTCGGCGCAGCAGAGGATCAGCTTCACCCGCTTGTCGAGCCCGCGCAGCATAGCCAGCGCCAGCGCACCGGTGACAATCGCCGCGCCCCCCATGTCGCACTTCATGGTGAGCATCCCCTCGGAGCTCTTCATGGAGTAGCCGCCGGAGTCAAAGGTGATCCCCTTGCCCACCAGCGCTGCCGCTACCGGCGCCTTGGGGTCACGCCCCGGGTTGAAGTCGAGCTCCAGCAATACCGGTTCGCGCGCACTGCCGCGGCCCACCTGATAGAGGCCGACCCAGCCCGCCTGTTGCAGCGCTTCGCCTTTCAAAATGCGATGACTCACCTTGTCCGGCGCCAGCTCGGTAATAAAGGAGGCCGCTTCCACCCCCAGCTCCAGCGGGCCCAACTGCTCCGGGGTGGCATTGGTCATCTCGCGCACCCAGCGGCCGCAGAGCCAACGCGCTTCCAGCTCCTCTCTGTCCTCTTCCGAGGACATGGCCCACTGCAGTTGCACCTCCGCCTTGGGGGTTTGCAGCCCTTGGGCAAAAGCCCACTGCTGTTCACGCTCCCAGTGACCAGCCAGGGTCACTTTCTGGATCCCCTGCAGGCAGAGGCGACGGGCCGCCTGCTGGATATCGAGCAGCGGATTGGCCGTCACCAGATGGATCACCATGCCGTCGGCACGGTGAGAGAGCAGCGCCCCCTCCCCCCACTCGGCCGGTGCAAATTCACGACTTAACCAGACATTCATGCGGTCACCTCCTGCAGCCAGCGGGCGATGGTACGCAGACCGTGCCCCTTGGCGCCGGTCGCCCAGAGATCATTGCCCGATTTCTGATAAGAGGCTGCCAGATCCAGGTGCACCCAACCCTTGCCCTCATCACGTACGAAACGGGAAAGGAACGCAGCAGCCGTGGTGGCACCGGCCGTGCCTTCTGCCGAGGCGACGTTGCCCAGATCGGCAAAGGCCGAGGTGAGCTGGCTGGCATGCCAGGGCTCCAGCGGCAGCGCCCACGCCTGTTCGTTTTCCACCTTGGCGGCGGCCAGCGCACGCTGCTGTTCGGTCTCATCGAGGGCAAACACCGCATTATAATCGCGCCCCAACGCCATCTTGGCGGCGCCGGTCAGGGTGGCTGCGTCAAGGATATAAGCCGCACCGCTGTCGGAGGCCGCCATCAGGCCATCGGCCAGCACCAGACGACCTTCCGCATCGGTGTTCTGGATCTCGACCGAAACCCCATTCTTGTAAGTGAGGATGTCGCCCAGCTTGAAGGCGTGGCCGGAGACCAGGTTCTCGGCGCAGCAGAGAATGAGCTTCACCCGCTGGTTCAGGCCGCGGCTGATAGCCAGCGCCAGCGCGCCGGTCACCATGGCCGCGCCGCCCATATCGGACTTCATCGGCAGCATGTTGTCAGAGGACTTCATGGAGTAGCCACCGGAATCAAAAGTGATCCCCTTGCCCACCAGCGCCGCCACCACGGGCGCATTGCGATCACCGGTCGGGTTGTAGTCGAGCTCCAGCAGCACAGGCTCGCGCTCGCTGCCACGGCCAACCGACCAGATCCCGATATGGCCGGACTCGCGCAGCGCTTCACCGGCGGTGATGCGGGCAGTGACCTGATCCCCGGCGATACCACGAATGAGCAACAGGGCCGATTCCGCCAGACTCATGGGGTAGATCTCTTCCGGACAGCCATTGGTGATGTCACGTACCCAGCGAGCCGCCTTGAGCAGCGCATCCAGTTCACGGGCTTCCGCGTCGCTCTGCTTGCCGAAATCCAGTTCACGCGCACCCTTGGCGGCGTAGAACCCCTGGGCGAACGCGTAGCGACGCTCCAGATCCCAGCCTTCACCGACCAGCGTCACCCGCTTGATCCCGCTCGATTCGAGGCGACGGGCGGAGCGCTGAACGGTGCGCAGAATATCCTTCTCCTGACCGGCGGTACCAAGATGGATCAGAGCCTCGTCGCCATTAAAACTGAGCTGGGCGCCCTCGCCCCAATAGGCGGCCGCAGCCTGGGTGGATAACGCTACCTTCATCATGTCAGCCATCGTGTTTGCTTCCTTTTTACTGGCACTATGTATAAGCACTCTTTATGGGCAAAGAGCTTATTGGCAAAGAGAGAATAACGAATACAAAAAAGGCCGTGCCCCCGAGGGTCACGGCCTTCCACCATATCACTGAAGCACCACAGGATGCTGCACGTGCAATTCACTCATGTGTAATTAATGGCGTTCAGAGGCAAGGTTCAGGGTGTACTTGGGCAATTCCACCACCAGATCCTCGTCCGCCAGTTTTGCCTGGCAGCTGAGGCGCGATTCCGGCTCCAACCCCCACGCCTTGTCCAGCATGTCGTCTTCCAGCTCGTCACTTGGCTCGAGCGAGTCAAAGCCCTCGCGCACCACGCAGTGGCAGGTGGTGCAGGCACAGGATTTCTCGCAGGCGTGCTCGATTTCGATACCGTTGCGCAGCGCCACATCTAGAATGGTCTCGCCGCTTTGCCCCTCGAGGGCGGCGCCATCCGGACAGAGTACGGGATGAGGAAGAATGATCAGTTTTGGCATATTACACCTTGTTGACGTTTTGTCCGGTCAGCACCTTGCGGATGGAGGCGTCCATCCGGCGGGCTGCAAACTCGCCACTGACAGCATCGGCTGCCTCAATGGCTTCTTTGATTTGATGGGTTGCACCGCTGTTGCGCATGGTCAGCAGATGGGCGATGGCGGCATCAATCTCGGCACGCTCGGCAGCATTGAGCAGGGCATCGCCATCAGCGGCCAGCGCGGCATTGAGACTCTCGACCACCCGGTCAGCTTCAACCTGCTGCTCGGCCAGCATGCGGGCATCCATATCCTGCTGGGCGTTCTCGATGGAGGCACTCAGCATGTTGAGGATATCCTGCTCCGCCAGCCCGTAAGAGGGCTTGACCTGGATCTCGGCCTGCACGCCGGAGGATTTCTCCATGGCGCTGACCGAGAGCAGACCATCCGCATCCACCTGGAAGGTGACGCGAATATGGGCGGCGCCGGCTGCCATCGGCGGAATACCGGTCAGGGTAAAGCGGGCCAGGGAGCGGCAATCGGCCACCAACTCGCGTTCACCCTGTACCACGTGAATGGCCATGGCGGTCTGACCATCCTTGAAGGTGGTGAACTCCTGGGCGCGGGCAACCGGGATGGTGGTGTTGCGCGGGATCACCTTCTCGGCGAGGCCACCCATGGTCTCCAGACCCAGCGACAAGGGGATAACGTCCAGCAGCAGCATCTCGGCATCGGGCTTGTTACCCACCAGAATATCGGCCTGGATGGCGGCGCCGATGGCGACCACCTTGTCCGGATCGATACTGGTCAGCGGCGTACGCTGGAAGAACTCGCCCACCAGTTCACGCACCAGCGGCACCCGGGTGGAGCCACCGACCATCACCACTTCCAGCACTTCCACCTGCTCAAGACCCGCATCGCGCAGGGCGCGGCGACAAGCCAGCAAGGTCCGTTTCACCAGCGGGGTGATGAGTTCATCAAACTGGCTACGGCTCACTGAACCCTGCCAGCCAGCAAAGGTGCACGCCACCTGCTCGGCATCGGTCAGGCCGTGTTTGACGGCAGCGGCCACATCCAGCAGCTCGCGCTGCAGATGGGCATCCAGCTCGCCGGAGAGGCCCGCTTGCTCCTTGATCCAGTCCGCCAGCAGGTGATCAAAATCATCACCGCCGAGGGCGGAATCGCCGCCGGTAGCCATCACTTCAAACACACCGCGATGCAGCCGCAGAATGGAGATATCGAAGGTACCGCCCCCCAGATCGTATACCGCGATCACCCCTTCCTGACCGGAGTCAAGGCCATAGGCAATCGCAGCCGCAGTCGGCTCGTTGAGCAGTCGCAGCACGTGCAGACCGGCCAGACGGGCCGCATCCTTGGTCCCCTGACGCTGGGCATCATCGAAATAGGCGGGCACGGTAATGACCACGCCATCGAGATCGCCCCCGAGTGTCTGGGCGCCACGCTCGGCCAGCTTTTTGAGAATTTCGGCCGAGACCTGCACCGGATTGACCAGCCCCTGACGGGTTTGCAGTTGCGGCATGCCATTGTCGGCGGCAACAAACTGGTAAGGCTGCTGGCGGGTATCGATATCCGCCAGCGCCTTGCCCATCATCCGTTTGACCGAGACGATGGTGTTGTGAGGATCGAGTGCCGCTTCGCGCTTGGCATCAATTCCGACCCGAATGGCGTCGCTTTGATAGTGCACCACTGACGGAAGCAGGTCGCGCCCTTGCTCATCGCAAAGGGTATCGGCGTGACCACTGCGAACCGCAGCGACGAGAGAGTTGGTGGTGCCGAGATCGATGCCGACGGCACGTTTGTGCTGATGAGGAACAGCGCTCTGGCCGGGTTCGGCGATTTGCAGTAATGCCATGGGTAATGAAACTTCCAGCGTTAAAGGATCAAGACTCGAGAAGCGAGTCTTCGAATCGTTCCAGCTCTTCAAGGAGCTTGTCGACAAACTTGAGTTTGCGAACGCAATCAGCGGCAACGAGATCTTTACCGGCGGCAAGAGACTCGGTCAGCTGCTGCATCAACATCTGGTGATCATGCCTGATCTCGCTGCGAAAATCCTTGATTGCGCGCTCAGGGTCTGCGTCATCTTTCAGATCGGCCAGACGCTCGCGCCACTCCAGCTGCTGCATCAGAAACGCGCTATCTTGCAGAGTCTGCTGTTCACCACGGATATCGGTGCCACGCAGGGAGAGCAGATATTCTGCACGGCGCAGCGGCGCCTTGAGGGTGGTGAATGCTTCGTTGATCTGGGCGGCACGTTGCACCGCAGCCAGCTGCTCCCGTTCGGGGGCGGTGGCAAAACGATCAGGATGGAATTGGGTTTGCAGCTGGCGGTAGGTATCAGCCAACTGACGGGTATCGAGCTCGAAGCCTTCAACCAGCCCAAACAGCTCGAAATGATTCATGCAAACCTCTTGGAAACGTTCGCCACAACCTCACTCGCCCCTGGCAAATGATATGTGGTTGAACGGGTCATGGGCGACCCGCTCAACCACAGACGAAGGATCATTGACGTCAAACATCTCAGACACTGAAGCTTTCGCCGCAACCACACTCGCCTTTGGCGTTGGGATTGTTGAACTGGAAGCCCTCGTTGAGGCCCTCCTTGACGAAATCCAGCTCGGTGCCATCCAGATGGATCAGGCTCTTGGCATCGACAATAATCTTGACGCCCTGCTGCTCGAACACCTGATCCTCATCGGTCAGTTCATCAACGAACTCAAGCACGTAGGCCAGACCGGAGCAGCCAGTGGTTTTGACGCCGAGGCGCAGGCCAATGCCCTTGCCCCGGTTAGCCAGAAAAGAGGAAACCCGTGCCGCGGCGGCATCTGTCATGGTAATAGCCATACTGCTCTCCGGCGCTTAGAGACCTTTCTTCTGCTTGTAATCGGCGATGGCGGCCTTGATGGCGTCCTCGGCCAGAATGGAGCAGTGGATCTTCACCGGTGGCAGGGCCAGCTCTTCGGCGATATCTGTGTTCTTGATGCCAGCCGCTTCGTCCAGGGTCTTGCCCTTGACCCATTCGGTCACCAGGGAGCTGGAGGCGATGGCAGAACCGCAGCCGTAGGTCTTGAACTTGGCATCTTCGATGATGCCTTCGTCGCTGATCTTCAATTGCAGCTTCATCACGTCGCCACAAGCGGGCGCACCGACCATGCCGGTTGCAACGCTGGGATCATTCTTGTCAAAACCACCGACGTTGCGAGGATTCTCGTAGTGGTCGATTACTTTTTCACTGTAAGCCATATCTCACTCCTGCTAATTCTGTTGCTCACTGACCCGGTGGATCAGTGATGAGCCCATTCGACCGTGTTCAGATCGACGCCGTCTTTGTACATCTCCCACAGGGGGGACATCTCGCGCAGACGACCGATGGAGTCACGAATAAGCTTGACCGCGTAGTCAATCTCTTCCTCGGTGGTGAAGCGACCCATGCTGAAACGGATGGAGCTGTGTGCCAGCTCATCGTTCAGACCCAGTGCGCGCAGCACATAGGAGGGTTCCAGGCTGGCGGAGGTACAGGCCGAACCGGAAGAGACCGCCAAATCTTTCAGCGCCATGATGAGGGATTCCCCTTCCACATAGGCAAAGCTGACGTTGAGGTTGCCCGGAACACGTTGCTCCAGATCGCCATTGATGTAGACGGCTTCAATGTCCTTGATGCCATTCCACAGACGCTGGCGCAGTGCCAAGATACGCTCGCCTTCACTCACCATCTCTTCTTTGGCGATGCGGAAAGCTTCGCCCATCCCGACGATCTGGTGGGTCGGCAGAGTACCGGAACGCATGCCTCGCTCGTGGCCGCCACCGTGCATCTGGGCTTCCAGACGAACGCGGGGTTTGCGGCGAACAAACAGTGCACCGATCCCTTTCGGACCGTACACCTTGTGCGCTGAGACGGAGAGCAGGTCCACTTTCAGTGCTTCCACATCTACCGGGATCTTGCCCACACTCTGAACGGCATCCACGTGCAGCAGGATCTTGCGGGAACGGCACAACTCGCCGATGGCGGCAATGTTCTGAACCACGCCGATTTCGTTGTTCACATGCATGATGCTCACCAGGATGGTGTCATCACGCATGGCATTCTCGATCATCTCGATAGTGAACAGGCCGTTGGGCATCGGCTCAAGATAGGTCACCTCGAACCCTTCACGCTCCAGCTGGCGACAGGTATCGAGCACCGCCTTGTGTTCGGTCTTGGAGGTGATGATGTGCTTGCCCTTGCTGGCATAGAAGTGGGCAACACCCTTGATGGCCAGGTTATTGGATTCGGTCGCACCGGAAGTGAAGACGATCTCGCGGGGATCGGCACCGATCAGATCTGCCACTTGATTACGGGCCAGATCCACCGCCTCTTCGGCTTGCCAGCCAAAGCGGTGAGAACGGGAAGCCGGATTGCCGAACAGGCCATCCATGGTGAGACACTGCATCATTTTTTCTGCGACACGCGGGTCCACCGGACAGGTTGCCGAATAATCAAGGTAAATAGGCAGTTTCATGTTTTTCTCCGTCACAGTCCGGGTCATACAGAGTCCCGCTGTGGAAAGCACGTTTATAGTTGGACTTTCAAGCTCACATCGCCGTGTTCTGCCCGATCAACCAGGGACAACACGGTCTTCATTTGTTCATCTTGCTTGCCGGCAATGCGGCGCACATCGGCCTGGCGTACCAGCTCGGCCAGCGTGATATCCCCGAGGAAGCTGGAGATCCGCTCACTCAAATCACGCCACAGGGAGTGAGTCAGGCACTGGGTACCGCCGTGGCAACCGCCCTTGCCGAGACACTTGGTGGCATCGACCGACTCATCGACCGCGGTGATCACCTGACCAACCGAAATCTCGCCTGGGGCCAACCCGAGGCGATAACCACCACCCGGGCCACGCACGCTGCTCACCAGACCATGTTTGCGCAGGCGGGCAAAGAGCTGCTCGAGATAGGACAACGAGATGCCCTGGCGCTCGGAAATATCGGCAAGGGGGACGGGCCCCTGCTCTGCATGCAGCGCCACGTCGAGCATGGCGGTTACAGCGTAACGTCCTTTTGAAGTCAGTCTCATGTGCCTTACCGTCTTGCGAAGCAATTTAATGGGGCACATGGTCACATACCCGACCAAATCAGTCAAGTATATGGTTGAGTAAATCAGTCGGATTAATCCGGTACGTGCGCTTTCTGCACCGAGGTCAGAATACCGCGCAGAATGTTGAGCTCAGCTGCTTCCGGCCGAGCCCGATTGAACAGGCGACGCAGCTTGCTCATCACATGACCCGGATGGTCATCGGCAATAAAACCGGTCTTCATCAGGGTTTGTTCCAGGTGCTGATAAAACCCTTCCAGCTGGGCGGCACTCGGATAGACCATCTCGTCTTCAGGCTCGGCGGCCTGCCCCTGCAGCCAGCGCATCCGCACTTCGTAGCAGAGAGTCTGCACCGCCATGGCCAGATTGAGAGAGCTGTAATCAGGATTGGCCGGAATGGCCACGTGGTAGTGGCACTTTTGCAATTCGTCGTTGGTGAGACCAGTGCGTTCACGGCCAAACACCAGCGCGACCGGGTGCTGCATCCCCTCGACTATCGACTTTTCGCCGGCCTCACGGGGATCGAGCATGGGCCAGCTCAGGGTTCGCGAGCGGGCGCTGGTGCCAATCACCAGACCACAATCGGCGATCGCGTCGTCCAGTGTCGGGACGATACGGGCATTGGCAAGCACATCGCTGGCACCAGCCGCCAGGGCGAAGGCATTGTCATCCGGCAAGGCTTGCGGATCAACCAATACCAGCTGGGTCAACCCCATGGTCTTCATGGCGCGTGCCGCAGACCCCATGTTGCCGGTATGAGAGGTGTTTACCAAAACGATACGAATCTGATCCAACATGCCCAGTCAATCTTCAGTCAAAAATGGCGCGCAATTGTAACATAAGAGAACACCATGTTGGCACCGTAAAAGCCGAGCCATTTCAGAACAAAACCACCTGTTTGTATAACAAACCAGCATGAGGGAAGTGAGAGGGGGGGACTAAACTTGATGGATATCCGATAAACGGCACAGGAGACACCACGCCATGCTTCCTCCCTTTATCTATGAGAGATTGCCCAGCCTCTACCTGCTGGCAGCCATTGCCATTATTACGTTGAGTGAACAGCCCCTGCTCTGGTTTGCAGGCGCCTTGCTGTTTATCGCCGGAGCGGTGACCTGGATGATGCGCTCCAGCTACCGACGTACCGATCTGATTATCTTTCCGAGCAAACGCTGGCTACAGCCGGAGTGGCTGTATGAAGCGCAACCCTTTATCTGGCTGGCTGCGGGGCTGGCCATGTCACAGCTGCCCGCCCCTGCGGCACTCATCGCCTTGGTGCCCTGTCTGTGGGCCTGTCGCTGCCTCTGGGCACGGCACCATTATCGTCGCCATGCCCATGGGGTGATTGTCCACTTAAGACGGGATCCCGCCCGGCGCCGTCTGCACCGGAGCCTGCGCTGACTCGGTGCGGGCGCGTTCGATAAACGTCGCCAGATCCATCAGGGGATACTTCATCAGGCTTGGCAAGCCATCGAGATCCAGACTGTCCATCAGGTTTTTCACCTCAAGGCCCAGTTCGGTATCCCCTTCTATCTTCAGCTTGCGCTGGAAAAAGAGCGAATCCGGATCCTCTTTGCGACCAGCGATGAGGATCAGGTCGTTGGCGGTACCGCTGAAGCAGACATCGGCCTTGTCACACTCGCGAGCCACCACCAGCTGGCCATTCTGCTCACTGATAAACCAGCACAGCTCCAGATCAGAGACTTCGACTTTCAGCCACTTGTCTGCCAGAAACTCGAAATCGCCATCTTCGATAGCCTCTTTGAAAACCCGGGCCAGCAAACTCTCCATCAGCTGCTTTTGCAGATTGAAGGGAACCAGCTTGAGGGGATGGCGCAAGAAGCGCGGAGCCTGTTCGACCAGGCGGCGTTGCAGTTGTTGAAACACGATAGACTCCCTTTTTTGCGCATTCAAACACAGGGAGAGTGTCAAGATCCTGTTGGAAATCAAACTTGTGCAGGGTTACCTCAAGAAGGGTAAAGCCACACAAAGCTGCCTCAGGTCAAAAAGCGGGAGTGCATGGCTGCATACAATCAGGGCTCGTTTGCCCTTCATATGCACTCTCGGAGCGTACCAATGGAATTACTCTGTCCGGCAGGCAGTTTGCCGGCACTGAAAACCGCCGTGGATAACGGGGCCGATGCCGTTTATATCGGTTTCAAGGATGACACCAATGCCCGCCACTTTGCCGGTCTCAACTTTACCGACAGCAAACTGGAGAAGGCGGTGGATTATGTGCATCAACATGGTCGCAAGCTGCATATTGCCATCAATACCTTTGCCCATCCCGGGGCCGATACTCGATGGAAACAGGCGGTTGATCGCGGGGTGGCCCTCGGCGCCGATGCGTTAATCATCGCCGATCTCGCCGTGCTGGAATATGCCAGCCGCCACTACCCCGAGATGGAACTCCATGTCTCGGTGCAGGCCAGCGCCACCAATGCCGCCGCCATTCGCTTCTATCAGCAGCAATTCAATGTCACACGGGTGGTGCTGCCCCGGGTGCTCTCCATGCATCAGGTCAAGCAGCTGGCCCGCGAGACCGATGTTGGCCTAGAGGTATTCGCCTTTGGCAGCCTCTGCATTATGGCCGAGGGGCGCTGCTATCTCTCCTCCTACATGACTGGCGAGAGTCCCAACACCGTCGGCGCCTGCTCACCGGCCAAGTTCGTCCGTTGGGAAGAGACCCCGAATGGTCTCGAGTCGCGGCTCAACGAGGTGCTGATCGACCGCTATGGCCCGGGCGAAAATGCTGGCTATCCGACCCTGTGCAAGGGGCGTTTCGACGTGGATGGCCAGACCTACCACGCGCTGGAAGAGCCCACCAGTCTCAATACCCTGGGTCTCCTGCCCGAGCTGTTCAAGACCGGGATCCAGTCGGTCAAGATTGAAGGGCGCCAACGCAGCCCCGCCTATGTGGAGCAAGTGACCCGAGTGTGGCGTGCGGCCATCGATGCCTATCAGGCCAATCCCGAGGCCTATCAGGTCAAAGCTGAGTGGGATGCCCAGCTAGCCCGCGTCTCCGAAGGTAGCCAGACTACCCTCGGCGCCTACCATCGTCAGTGGCAATAAGGAGTCCACCCATGCAATTTTCTCTCGGGCCTCTGCTCTTCTACTGGCCCAAAGCCGATACCGAAGCCTTTTACCATGCCGCCGCCGACAGTCAGGCCGACATCATCTATCTGGGGGAGACCGTCTGCAGCAAGCGGCGCGAACTCAAAGTCGATGACTGGATTGCGCTGGCCCGTCAGATGGCCTGCTTCGACAAGCAGGTGGTGCTCTCGACCCTCGCCCTTATCTCCGCCCCCTCCGAACTCAAGGAGGTGAAGCGGCTGGTCGACAATGGCGATCTGATGGTCGAAGCCAACGATCTCGGTACGGTGCAACTCGCCTGGGAGGCAGGGATCCCCTTCGTCTGTGGCCCCGCCATCAACGCCTATAACGCCGATGTGCTGCGCATGTTGCTCAAACAGGGGATGAAACGCTGGGTCATGCCGGTGGAGCTCTCCCGTGACTGGCTGATCCAGCTCAATCAGGATCTGGGCCCCCTACGCGACCAATTTGAGGTGGAGGTGTTTGCCTACGGCCATCTGCCGCTCGCCTATTCGGCGCGCTGCTTCACCGCCCGCTCCCTCGACAAACCGAAAGACAACTGCGAGCTCGCCTGCATCAACTATCCCACCGGACGACTGGCCAACAGCCGCGAGGGGCAACGGGTGTTCAATCTCAACGGGATCCAGACCCAGTCCGGCTACTGCTACAACCTAGGTAACGAGCTGGCTGGTATGGAAGGTCTGGTAGATGTGGTCAGGCTTTCGCCGCAAGGGATGGAGACGCTGGAGATGCTGGCCCGCTTCAAAGCCAACCGTCAGGGCCAGGCTCCCCTCCCCTTGCAGCAAGGAAGCGATTGCAACGGCTACTGGCGCCAGATCCCCGGCATGAGCCTGGTGGAGTAAACCCGCCATTCGCCCAACAAAAAGGCCTCATCAGAGGCCTTTTTATCACTATCTGGCAGTAGATCAGTAGGGCTGATCCCCCTTGTTACGAGCGCTCTGGGCACCTGGCGGCAAGGGCTTGCGCGCCATCAACTCCAGCTCCAACAGCGCATAGCGGTGCTCGATGAAGTCATAGACGTTGTTAGATAAGGCCAGCTTGAAGTAGCTGATGGCTTCCTTGCGGTTACCTTTGCCCAGCTCGAACTTGCCCAGATAGAAGTAGGTTTCACACAGGCGCTCGGCAAGCTCCCGGTTATCCTTCACCCCTTTCACCACGTTACCCATCAGCTGGGAAGCGTTGAGCTCGCCGGTATAGAGGCGAACCAGATCCCAGTTCCAGGCATCGTCATCGTACTTGTTGAGACGCTCGCGCATCCGGCTCATGGCGGCCGACGGGTCGAGTTTCTGCTCGGCCAGATAGAGCCAGATCACCCGATAGGGGTCTTCCGGCTGCGCCTCATAGAAACGCTTCATATCGGCCGCGGCCAGTTCGGGACGATTGCCGTAATAGAGGGCGATGCCACGGTTGAGATAGGCATAGTCATAGTCCGGCGCCAGCTCGAGGGCGGAATCGAACGCATCATAGGCTTCGTCGTAATTCTGCTGCTGTACCAGATAGACGCCGATGAAGTTGTAGGCTTCGGCGAAATCCGGTTTCTCCCGCAGGGCACGGTTGAAATCGAGCCGCGCGAGGGAACGCAGACCAACCCGATCAAACACCACGGCACGCTCATAGAACAACTCTGCCCGTTGCTCGGTGGTCAGTTCCATTTCACTGAGCATCTGCCCGAGTCGGGCGAGCGCCAGCTCACTCTGGTAGGAGACCTGCAGGGGGGTCGCCAACACCAGTGAAGCAGGCTGCGGCTTGGAAACCTTGGGGGTGTTAACCTGACTGCTACTGCTGCAACCCCACATGGGAAGCAACAACAGGATACCGAGGAGGTATCCAATCCCTTTCCTGACGTTCAATGAACACTCCGACGCTTACGCTTGACCCCGCATATGGTAAAGGTCAACTGCCGCTTTGTCATGTAGCTGTGCCCCTCTACCTCAAATAAATCAGGATTCGACAGGGTATCCGGCATCGCACCAACCGCGAAACCCGCCGTCGACGCTGATCACCTTGCGATAACCCATCTGTTGCAGGTTGTCCGCCGCCAGAATTGAGCGAAAACCACCACCACAATAGAGGTAGAGCTCGGTCTCGAGATCCGGGAACTGGGTCTCGATATCCCGCTCAATCACGCCACGACCCAGATATCGGGCACCGGGCAGATGGCCTTTGGCCCACTCGCTCTCTTCCCGCACGTCGATCAGGTGAAACGTGCGCCCTTCGTCCTGCCAGCGCTTGATCTGGTGAACATCGGTTTCGGTGATGCGGGAGCGGATCCCGTCAACCAGCGCCAAAAAACGGGGATTGTGATGCATGACAAACTCCTGTTGTTTAAATCATGTGCGTCAGCAAACGACACGCAGAGATTAGAAAAGAGCGCCATGAGGCGCTCTTCACTATTACGGCAGGATTTCCTGTTGGTCCGCACCCTCTTTCTCTACCTGGGTGGGCAGCATGTGCTCGCGCTTGACGCCGAGGAACATGGCAAACGCACTCGCCACATAGATGGAGGAGTAGGTACCGAACGCCACACCGATCACCATGGCCACGGCAAAACCGTGGATCAGCGCACCGCCCTTGAGCAGCAGCGCCAGCACCACGATAAAGGTGAGGCCGGAGGTGATGATGGTACGACTCAGGGTCTCGGTCATGGAGAGATCCAGAATGTACTCGGTATCCCCTTTACGCACCTTGCGGAAGTTCTCCCGCAAGCGGTCGAACACCACGATGGTATCGTTCAGGGAGTAACCCACCAGGGTCATCAGTGCCGCCAGTACGGTCAGGTCGAACTCGTACTGGAAGTAGGCAAAGACACCCAGCGTGATCACCACGTCGTGCACCAGGGAGAGAATGCCCCCCAGCGCCAGACGCCATTCGAAACGCACTGCCACGTAGGCCAGGATACAGAGGATGGAGGCCAGCATGGCCAGCGCACCGTCTGTCGCCAGTTCATCACCCACGGAAGGGCCGACGAACTCGACGCGTTTGAGCACAGCGCCGTCGTCGAGCTGCTTGGCCGCCGCCAGCACTTCGTTACCCTGTTGTTCTACCTTGACCCCCTCTTTCGGGGTCAGGCGGAACAGCACGTCACGGCTGGAGCCAAAGTGTTGCAGGGTTGCCCCTTCAATCTTCTGCTCTTCCAGAGCGTCGTGGATCTTGTCCAGGCTCACCGACTGCTGGAACCCCACCTCGATGGTGGTACCACCGGTAAAGTCCAGACCCCAGTTCAGCCCCCGATCAAACAGGAAGAACAGGGCTACCACCATCAGCACGGAAGAGAAAACCACACCCGGCTTGGCATAGCGCATAAACGGGATCGGTTTTTCAAAATGTAGAATCTGAAACATTTCTCTATCCTCAGATGGGCAGCTTGTCGATACGCCGTCCACCCCAAGCCAGGTTGATAATGGCACGGGAAACTGTGATGGCAGTAAACATGGAGGCGGTCAGACCAATGCCCAGCGTCAGGGCAAAGCCCTTGATGGCGCCGGTGCCGATACCGAACAGGATCACACAGGTGATCAGCGAGGTCACGTTGGAGTCGGCGATGGTGGAGAATGCTCGATCAAAGCCCAGATGGATGGCTTGCTGAACACCACGACCGTTGCGGATCTCTTCACGAATACGCTCGTAGATCAGCACGTTGGCATCCACCGCCATACCCAGCGTCAAGACGATACCGGCGATACCCGGCAGGGTCATGGTGGCCCCCGGGATCATCGACATGATGCCGACAATCAACACCAGGTTCATACAGAGCGCCAGGTTGGCCACCCAGCCGAACGCGCGGTAGTAGATCCCCATGAACAGCACGATCACCAGCATGGCCCAGCCGATGGCTTCCATACCGCTGTCGATGTTCTGTTGACCCAGGCTCGGGCCAATGGTGCGCTCTTCCACGATCTGGATCGGGGCGATCAGAGCACCGGCACGCAGCAGCAGCGCCAGGTTGTGGGCTTCGTTGGCATTGTCGATACCTGTGATACGGAACTGGCTGCCAAGACGCGACTGGATGGTGGCGACGTTGATCACCTCCTCCTGCTTGCGGAACTTGCGCTTGCCATCCGGACCCGGTTGACCGACCGGCTTGTACTCGATGAAGACGGTCGCCATCCCTTTACCGACGTTGTCCTTGGTAAAGTTGGCCATCTTGTTGCCACCCTGGCCATCCAGCTTGATGTTGACCTGGGGACGGCTGTACTCGTCGAAACCGGACTGGGCACCCACGATGTGGTCACCGGTCAGGATCACCCGCTTTTGCAGCACCACAGGGCGACCGTTGCGATCGTTGTAGACCTTGGAGCTGGGCGGGACACGGCCGTCGGCCGCAGCCTGGATGTCGGCTGTCTCATCGACCATGTGGAATTCCAGGGTCGCGGTTGCCCCCAGGATCTCCTTGGCGCGGGCGGTATCCTGAATACCGGGCAGTTCAACGACAATGCGCTCGGCGCCTTGCTGTTGTACCAGCGGCTCGGCCACACCCAGTTCGTTGACCCGGTTACGGATGATGGTGATGTTCTGCTCGAGGGCGTACTTCTTCACTTCCTTAATCTTGGCTTCGCTCAGACCAGCCAGCAGGATGAACTCATCCCCTTTCTGCTCGGTAGTGAAGGTCAAATCAGGGTTCTGACGACGCAGATGAGAAACGGCGCGTTCCTGATCGGCTTCGTCACGGAAGATCACCTGCACCTGATCACCGACCCGGCGCACGCCGGAGTAACGGATCTTCTGGGTGCGCAGCTCGGAGCGGAAATCCTGCACCATCTGCTCTTGCTGCTTGGTCAGTGCTTCGGCCATGTCCACTTCCATCAGGAAGTGCACACCACCGCGCAGATCAAGACCCAGCTTCAGAGGCGCCGCACCGATGGCTTCGAGCCAGGCGGGAGTGGAAGGTGCCAGGTTGAGTGCGGTAATGAAGTTGTCGCCCAGCTTGTTGGCAACGATATCGCGCGCCTTCAGCTGGTCTTCAGTGTTCTTGAAACGGATCAGGATAAAACCGTGCTCGAATGCAGCATGTTTGACCGGGATCTTGGCCGCTTCAAGGGTCTCTTTCACCAGATCAAGAGTATCTAGCTTGACTTCGGCACCACGGCTGGCAGAAACCTGCAAAGCCGGATCTTCGCCGTAAAGATTGGGGGCTGCATATAGAAAACCGATGGCGATCACCAGGATCACCATCAGGTATTTCCACAGCGGATAGCGATTCAACACGCTGTGCTCCTTGGGAGATTAAAGGGACTGGATAGAACCCTTGGGCAGAACGGCAGAGACGAAGTCCTTTTTGATGGTGACTTGAGTCTGGTCGTTCAGGGCGATCACCAGGTAATCGCTGTCTGCAGCCACTTTGGCAATTTTGCCAACCAGGCCACCGGAAGTGAGCACTTCATCACCCTTGGACAAGGAGCTCATCAGATTGCGGTGATCCTTGGCACGTTTGGCCTGGGGACGATAGATCATGAAGTAGAAGATCAGGCCGAATACGGCCAGCATGATGATCATTTCCATACCACCACCCTGTGCACCCGGTGCTGCGCCTTCTGCATACGCCTTGGAGATAATGCTCATTTAACAACCTCTTATTGATGTAGATTTAAAAAACAAAATTATATGTTGTTATTTAACGTCATTTTCAGCTAACGGAGGCACAGGCTTCCCTTGCCGACGGTAAAACTCTGTTACAAAGTCGTCTAATTTACCCTGCTCGATCGCGTCCCGCAAACCCTGCATCACGCGTTGGTAATAACGCAGGTTATGAATCGTATTCAGACGGGCACCGAGGATCTCGTTGCACTTGTCCAGATGGTGCAGGTAGCTACGGCTGTAGTTCTTGCAGGTGTAGCAATCGCATTCGGCATCCAGGGTGCTGGTGTCGTTGCGGTGCTGGGCATTGCGGATCTTCACCACGCCATCGGTGGTGAACAGGTGGCCGTTGCGGGCGTTGCGGGTCGGCATGACGCAGTCGAACATGTCGATACCACGGCGCACCCCTTCCACCAGATCTTCCGGCTTGCCGACACCCATCAGGTAGCGCGGCTTGTCAGCCGGAATTTTCGGGCAGACGTGCTCGAGGATGCGGTGCATGTCCTCTTTGGGTTCACCCACGGCCAGACCACCGACCGCATAACCATCGAAACCGATCTCCAGCAGCCCCTTGAGGGAGACATCCCGCAGATCTTCGTAGACCGAGCCCTGAATGATGCCGAACAGGGCGTTCTTGTTACCCAGCGCATCAAACTTGTCGCGGGAACGCTTGCCCCAGCGCAGGGACATCTCCATGGACTTGCGCGCTTCTTCATAAGTGGCCGGGTACGGGGTGCACTCGTCGAAGATCATCACGATGTCGGAGCCCAGATCGTACTGGATCTCCATGGACTTCTCGGGGTCGAGGAAGATCTTCTCGCCATTGATCGGGTGACGGAAGTGGACACCCGCTTCGGTGATCTTGCGAATATGGCCCAGGCTGAACACCTGGAAACCACCGGAGTCGGTCAGGATCGGGCCCTGCCAGTTCATGAAATCGTGCAGATCGCCGTGGGCACGCATCACTTCCTGACCCGGGCGCAGCCAAAGGTGGAAGGTGTTACCCAGCAGGATCTGGGCGCCGGTTTCACGGACTTCTTCAGGGGTCATCCCCTTGACGGTGCCGTAAGTCCCGACCGGCATAAAGGCCGGCGTTTGTACCACACCACGTTCGAAGACCAGTTGACCGCGACGGGCACGGCCGTCGGTGGTTTTCAGTTCAAATTTCATTGCTACCTCGGCTGCGTCAGATAAACAGTCTGACAATAGAAGGGCCGCTCACGGCCCGGTAAATAAGCTGAAGCTTATGCTTCAACCTGGCGACGGGTGACGAACATGGCGTCCCCGTAGCTGAAGAAACGGTACTGCCCGGCCACGGCTGCCTGATAGGCCGCCATCACGTTGTCATAACCGGCAAAGGCGCTGACCAGCATGATCAGGGTCGACTCCGGCAGATGGAAGTTGGTGACCATGGCATCGACAATCTGGAACTGATAGCCAGGGAAGATGAAGATATCGGTGTCACTAAAGAAGGGCGCCAGCGGTTTGCCCTGCGCCAGGGTGACCTTGGCCGCGCTCTCCAGCGAACGCACCGACGTGGTCCCCACCGCGATCACCCGGCCACCACGGGCACGGGTGGCCGCGATGGCATCTACCACCTCTTGCGGCACTTCCGCATACTCGGAGTGCATATGGTGATCTTCAATCTTCTCAACCCGCACAGGCTGGAAGGTCCCCGCCCCTACATGCAGGGTGACGAAGGCCGTTTCAATCCCTTTGGCCCGAATTTTCTCAAGCAGCGGCTCGTCAAAGTGCAGACCGGCGGTCGGCGCGGCGACGGCGCCCGGTTTCTGATTGTAAACGGTCTGGTAGCGCTCCTTGTCGGCATCCTCGTCGGGACGGTCGATATAGGGGGGCAGCGGCATGTGGCCGATGGCCTCCAAAATCTCCAGCACCGGACGCGGGTCGAGGAAGTGGATCTCGAACAGGGCGTCGTGGCGGGCACGCATCTCTGCCTCCACACCACCATCCATGATCATCCGGGTGCCGGGCTTGGGCGCCTTGGAGGCCCGGACATGGGCCAGCACGCTGTGCTCGTCCAGAATGCGCTCGACCAGTACCTCCAGCTTGCCGCCGCTGGCCTTCTGGCCAAACATGCGTGCCGGAATGACACGGGTGTTATTGAATACCAGCAGGTCACCCGGATTGAGCTGATCCAGCACATCCACAAATTGACCGTGGCGCAGGGCGCCAGTTTGACCATCGAGCTGCAACAGGCGGCTGGCGGTACGCTCTGCCATCGGATAGCGGGCAATCAGCTCGTCTGGCAGATCAAAATGAAAATCGGATACTTGCATCTTTCACCTCGGGGGGAATCGGCGGCTAGTCTAGTTATCCCCATCTTCCAAGGCAACCCAAAAGACCAAAAACCCAAGAGAGACAAGGGGTAGCGAGCAATATTGAGACACACATCCGGTTAATGATTCTTTAATGTTCTGTATTGACCCTGATCATGTTTTGCCAGTTGGGGCTGGGCTAGGGTGAAAGCAGATACACAAGGAGGCCCACCATGATGACCCTATCCGAAATCATGACCGATCATCCCTTCACTCTGGGTCCGTCAAACAGTGTCAAACAGGCGATGGACCTGATGCAGCAGGAGCGGATCCGCCACATTCCCATCGTCGACGAGCAGCACTACCTGCTGGGGCTGGTAACCCTCACCGATATCCTGGCCACCCGGGAATCCAAGCTGCTGCTCATCAGCCCGGAGCGGGAAGCCGAATTTACCGACAGCGTACAACTCGACGAGATCATGACACGGCAAGTGGCGAGCGTAGATCCTCACGCCGGCATCAAGGAGGCGGCACTTTACCTGCAGCGGCACAGATATGGCTGCCTGCCGGTACTCAAAGGACGCAAGCTGATCGGCATTGTCACCGAGTCGGACTTTATTGCCGTGGCCATCAACCTGCTGGAATTGATGGAAGAGCAGGAACCACCTATCGACTTTTGACAGAACAATCTGTAATTAAATTACAATAAAAGCGTTTTCAGCCGTCAAAATAAGCTGAAATGATGAAACACTTTCATTTTGATTGAAAAATTACACCAAATACTTGCCTTGTGATCTGCGTCACACTATCATCCCTCTCATGCAATAGTTGCCGAGAGGGAGACGAGGGATTGTGCACCCATTATCTTCCTCTCATATGTCTGCAAGTTTGCACACCCCGTAGTTAGTCTTTGCTGTAAAGCATTTGTTTATATAGCCATTCCTTGTTTGATGACCCGGCCCTGTCGTTGCGATAGCGCCGGGATTTTTTTATCCGCGTTTTCTGCTCTCCCCCTTGTCAGCACATCCCCCTTCGCTGCGAGCAGCGGCCTCAATCTCCTGCGCCACCTGTTTGCTCCACCGTTTATCTCATCGCGTCATCGTGGCTCTGCACACCCCTTCTCATGCCTTGAAAAGACGATGTAGCGCACAGATATTGAACCACGACAAGGAGTTATCTCAGTAGGCCAGAGATATTCATGTTAGGTACAGCCATAGTGAGCTATCTAATAAGTAGATTTAAGCGATTCAAAATTGCGGCTTTTATCGATTAGCGGAAGCCCCTATGATGAATCTATCGAAAGTTAAGCGCCTCGTCTGGCAAGACTCTTCAACACCAGACCGGCATATGTACATCACCAAGGAGCAATTACATGTCTACCTACATCAACACTGAAATCAAGCCGTTCAATGCTACCGCCTACCACAATGGCAAATTCGTTCAGGTGTCTGACGCTGACCTGAAAGGCAAGTGGTCCGTGGTCTTCTTCTACCCGGCTGACTTCACCTTCGTTTGCCCGACCGAGCTGGGCGACCTGGCTGACAACTACGCTGAATTCCAGAAACTGGGCGTCGAGATCTACTCTGTCTCTACCGATACCCACTTCACTCACAAAGCATGGCACGACACTTCTGACACCATCCAGAAGATCCAGTACCCGATGATTGGTGACCCGACTGGTACCATCACCCGCAACTTCGGTGTGATGATCGAAGAAGCCGGTCTGGCTGACCGCGGTACCTTCGTGATTGACCCGCAGGGCATCATCCAGATCGTCGAGATCAACGCTGGCGGCATCGGCCGTGACGCACTGGAACTGCTGCGCAAAGTTAAAGCGGCCCAGTACGTTGCCTCCCACCCGGGTGAAGTGTGCCCGGCTAAATGGAAAGAAGGCGAAGCCACTCTGGCCCCGTCCCTGGACTTGGTAGGCAAGATCTAAGCCTCCCGCTTCCAAGACCGGCCCGCATAAGGGCCGGTCTGCTTTCCGGCATTGCCAAATAGGCCTGAAAGCAGACCGACTCACATTTAATGCCAACTCGCCATTACAAGAAGGAATTCGACCATGTTGGATACCAACCTCAAACAACAGCTGAACACCTATCTGCAGTACATCGTCAATCCCATCGAGATCAGCGTGTCCGGCAACGACAGCGACAAATCTGCAGAGCTGCTGGCACTGGCCAGCGAGATCGCCGAGATGTCCCCCAAGATCATCCAGACCTCTGGCACTGCCGCTCGCAAGCCTTCCATGAGTGTCGCGCCGCAGGGCCAAGCCCCGCGCGTTCACTTTGCCGGCATCCCCATGGGTCATGAATTTACCTCTCTGGTGCTCGCCCTGCTGCAAAGCGGCGGCCACCCCTCCAAGGCCGATGCAACCGTGCAGGAGCAGATCCGCAATCTCAAGGGCGAGTTCCACTTCGAGACCTATATCTCCCTCTCCTGCCACAACTGCCCGGACGTAGTACAGGCTCTCAACCTGATGGCGACCCTGAACCCCGGCATCACTCACACCATGATCGATGGCGCCCTGTTCCAGGAAGAAGTCGCCGAGCGTCAAATCATGGCAGTACCGAATGTCTACCTGAACGGCCAACCGTTCAGCCAAGGGCGGATCTCGCTGGAAGAGATCGTCGCCAAACTCGACACCGGTGCCGCCGAGCGCAAAGCCGCCGAGCTGAATGAGAAAGCTCCCTACGATGTACTGGTGGTAGGCGGTGGCCCGGCTGGCGCCGCAGCGGCCATCTATGCCGCTCGTAAAGGCATTCGCACTGCCATCGTTGCCGAGCGTTTCGGTGGTCAGGTGATGGACACCGTCGGCATCGAGAACTTCATCTCCGTGCCCTACACCGAAGGCCCCAAACTGGCTGCGAGCCTGGAGCAGCACGTCAAGCAGTACGGCGTGGAAGTGATAACCGAACAGCGCGCCGCCGCCATCAGCAAGGATGGCTACGTCAATGTGGATCTCGCCTCTGGCGCCACCTTGAAGAGCCGCGCCGTGATCCTGGCGACCGGTGCCCGCTGGCGTGACCTGAACGTGCCGGGCGAGCTCGAGTACCGCACCAAGGGCGTGGCCTACTGCCCGCACTGTGATGGCCCCTTCTTCAAGGGCAAACGGGTTGCGGTGATCGGGGGCGGTAACTCCGGCATCGAGGCAGCGATCGACTTGGCTGGCATCGTCGAGCATGTGACTGTGGTGGAGTTCGCCGACACCCTGCGTGCCGATGAAGTACTGCAGAAGAAGGCTCGCTCCATGGGCAATATCGACATCATCATGAGCGCTCGCACCACCGAAGTGATAGGTGATGGAAGCAAGGTGGTCGGTATGGACTACGAAGATCGCACCACAGGTGAGATCAAACACCTGGCGGTGGCGGGTATCTTCGTCCAGATCGGCCTGGTACCGAACACCGAGTTCCTCAAAGGGAGCGAGATAGCCCTGACCCGCTTTGGCGAGATCGAGATCGATACCAAAGGGGCGACCTCCCTGCCCGGCGTCTACGCCGCAGGGGATGCCACCACGGTACCGTTCAAGCAGATCATCATCTCCATGGGTGCTGGCGCCACCGCCGCACTGGGTGCGTTTGATTACCTCATCCGCAACCCAGCTCCTGAAGCGACCCAGGCTGATGCTGTGACCGCCTGATAAACCCAGCGCAACAAAAAGCCGACGCTCGATTAAGTAAACACGAGCGTCGGCTTTTTTATATCTGCATCGATGCGCAATAAAAACCCCGCAGCAAATGGCGGGGTTGTTCATGACTGGACTTAAACGACGGGCATCACTCCAGCAAGAAAACAGCCTCGATATTATCACTTACCGTGATCTGCTGTTGTTGATAGCTGTTGTCCGCCATATCCGCCGCAGGAGCAGCCATCGCCATGGCCTGCACCACTTTCAGGTTGCGGCTGTAGGCGGTAATGGGCGAAGCATTGCGGTACTCCACACTGTAGACCTTGCCAAGCTTCATCCCGAACGCCTTGGCCAGAGATTCAGCCTTGATTTTGGCATCCTCAACGGCATTCAGACGGGCCTGCTCCTTGATGACCTGCGGCGATTTCAACCCGTATTCAATCTGGGATACAGACTCCAGCCCGGCTTTGAGTGCGGTATCCATCAGGGGGCTCAACTTGTCGAGCTGATCGAGCTTCACCGCCAATTGTCGCTGAGCACGATACCCCAACAATACCGGCTTCTTATTTTCACCATACTGATATTCCGGCGAGACCATCAGGTTGCCAGCCTCAACATCGCTGCGCTTGATCCCCAACCCTTCCAGTTGGCTGAAAAAGGCTGCAACCTTGGTATCGACCTGCTGCTTGGCCTTGAGGCCCTGCTTATCCAGTGCACTCACCGCCACATTGAGGGTCAGCATATCGGGTTCGGTCTTCTGCTCGGCATAACCGCTCACCACCAGATGGGGCGCTTGCGGCACTTCAATCGCCAGCAGCGGAGCACTGACAACCAGAGCGGAAAGAGTAAGAAGGGGACGCCACATAGAAAAAAACCTCAATCGGAAAGATTGAGGCCATTATGCCCGTGCAGCTACGGGATTCATATATCGTGCAAGGGGGGGAGCTGATCCAGTATCTGATTGGTCAGATCGAGACTAATGGTGACCATGCTGCCGGGATCCTGGCTCTGGTTTGCCATATCCAGCGCAGGAGCCGCGCCACAGACCAACACCTCATCATCGAAATGGAACGAATCCCACGACAGAACGTGTCCTTGCACCGCCTGTCCGATATTGGTGCCACCACTATCCTTCTCCATCGCAGACCAAGGGATGGTATCAGATGGCCCTAGCAAATCTTGCAACAACGGAGAGTGAAAACTGGCCAGCGGATACTCCTGCTGACCCTGATGATGGCCAACCAAAATCATGTTATGGGCAGACTCGGTATCCATGACCGGCACATAAGTGATAGAGGCCGTAGCGAAATCAACATAGAGCGAGCCCGCTACATCACCGGCCTCATTCTCAATCTCCATCCCATCCAGCCGATCCCCCTCGATCGAGGCCTGATAGCCAAACTGGCCTGCGCAGGTAATGTTCCCCTGCCCATCCCAGCTATAACGGATGCCATCAATGTCGACCCAGTTGAATGACTGCATGATTACCCCTCTCATCTACTACCGCTATCTTATCCATCCCCTTGGGGAAAAAACAGGGGCCAGGCAAGCCCGGCCCCAAGACAAGGTTACGGATCAACCTTCAAGTTACCGTCATCCAGCAAGTGCTTGATGATCTCCTGATTGGAGCCCAGTGAGGCAAGGTCGAGTGAGTTCTGGAACTGGATGGTCAGTTCCGGGCTCCCACCGGCCCCGGCAGGATCTATCGTCAACGTCTTGGTCGTCGTGTTGAACTGCAGATAGTTGATCAGCACGGCTGCCAAGTCTTCATTGTCCCCCAGCGCTGGTACGCCAACCAGCAGATCAGACAGATCCAGCACATCGCCACCGCTGGCCGTTCTACCCAGAGTGAAGTCTGTTATGCTGTCGGTACTGCCATCCGCATCACCCGCCTGCCACTTAAAGGTATCGCTACCCAAACCACCGATCAGAATGTCATTGCCCAGTCCACCAATCAGCATATCGTCCCCAGCCAAACCAGAGAGCGTGTCGTTCCCTTCACCACCCTGAATCACATCCGCCAACGCTGACCCGGTTAAGCTGGAGCCAGCTTCAATGGTTACATGCAGGTTCATGCTCGAAGTGGCATCGTTGTCGGCATCCTGCACTACCACCTGGAAGTCGAGGTTTGCAGCCACGGTGGTGGTCTGGGTCTTGATGAAGCCGATATCGGAAACCTTGACCACATCGTTGTCGCTTTGGTTGTCGAAGTTGGTGAGGTTATCAAAGCCATCATTGAAGTCGCGGTCGTAGTTGATCGCGACGCTGCTGGTGATTCCCTCAACCGACGTCAGGACTTGCGCCCCGTAGACCTGCCAGCTCTCACCGGGGGCGTTGTAGTCATTGCTCTCGATGACGATCGCACCATCGTTGTTGTCCAGGGTGATGCCATAGACGGCTAGGGCCGCCAGCGCCGTTGCGCCGCTGGAATTGCGGTAGATATCGCTGTTGCTGACGACCAGAGCCCTGGTGGTGGTAACACCTTCGGCTCCGACCAGCTTCAACACGATCACCAGATCATCATCATTGTCGATGCCATCGAACTTCAGATAGACGCCATCAGCACGGCCTGTCGGGGTCAGCCCGAGGTTGCCGGTCGGGTTGGAGGTATAGAAGTTCAGGTCCAGTACTTCACCCTTGCCGATGGTGTCGCCCGCTACCCCGTTCGCGCTGTTGGAGAGCGTGACGTAGGAGCCTGTCTGGGTGAAGGTCTCACCATTGACGAAGACGTTGGTGTCCGAGCCTCCCGTCTGCAGATTGTTGCTATACGTGCCACCACCAGTCTCGGCGTAGCTCCTGAACTGTACGAAGAAGTCAGTGGCCAGCTGAGAAACCGCCACCTCCGGATTGGTGGTATCCACCGTGCTTCCATCCGGAACATAGCCCGTGATACCCAGCGAAGCGCTGGTTTTCAGCACCTGGAAGCCCTCGATCGGCCCGTCCAGGGTCACCGTGTAAGTGCCGTTCACCTTGTCGAAGGTCAGCGTACCCGTAGCCTCTTCCTTGACGCCGGGCTTGGCCGGGTTTGGCGCGTAGTCGAACTCGATATCGAAGGTCGCCGTGGTGGCGTTCTCCGACACCCAGGTGACCGACTGCGAGCTAATCGCCGTGCCGCCCACATTGCCCGTCAGCGTGATGGACTTGAAGTCCGAGTCCGCCGCACTGAAGGGGCCGCTGCCACGAGTGTCTGCACCGGTGCTGTAGTCGAACACCCCGGTAGCTCCACCCGGGTTGCCACTGTTGGAGTACACCAGGTTCGAGGTTGCCAGGATCGCTGGCACGTCGTCCTCGACCTGGATCAGCAGATCACCGGCCAGCGGCACCGGATTACCACCGTAGGTGGCCTGGACTGCCTCGGTCAGGTTCAGCGTGAGGATTTCGTTGTCGTTGCCGTTGGCCAGCGGATGATCCAGCGGGCCGCTGAGCGTGAAGGTATATGCGCCATTGGCATGCACCACCAGGGTGAAGATGGTGGCCGCGCCCGCCATCGCCGTCAGGGTATTGCCGACGACGTTGTAGGTGACGGCCACCCCATCGGAGGTCAGGGTCGGCAGGAACGCCGGCGAGCTCTGCAGGCTGAAGGTGGCGGGATCGTTGCCGATCAGGAGCTCGGTCAGGCTGCCGGTGGCAACCGTGATCTGCAGATCGTTATCGGTAATACCACCGGGCAGTTCGTCCTCGTCCACCCTGCCGATCACCGGTGCAGCATCCTCGATATTGACCGTCAGCGTGGCCGGCGACGGGTCGCCGTCCTTGTCGATGATCACGTAGTCGAAGCTCTCGCTGGTATCCGACGGAACGCTCTGCGGGGCCGTGTAACTCCAGGTCCCGTCGGCGAAGTTGAAGCTCAGCTTGCCGCCCAGATCGGTGAGGATGCTGTTCAACTGGCTACCGGCGATGCTACCGCCAGTACTCACCGCGATGATGCCCCCGCCGTTCCAGGTGTAGGTCACCCCATCGATCTCGATCGACAGCACCCGCCCAGCGCCGTCGGCACCATAGGCATCGTCATCCCCTCCGCCCACGACATTGTCGTTACCGAGAAGCACATTGCCGCCGACCACATTTCCGGAGATCTGGCCAAGCAAGGTATCGATAAGATCATCGAAGTCGGCCACCAAAATCGGCGAGCCGCTGCCGTCCAGATCGACGTTCTGCAGGCGCGTGCTATTGATACCGTTACCCACCCCAATGGTGGTGACGTTGATACCGTTGTTGTCGATGAAGTTGTTCCAATCCGTCGCCGTGCCACTCTGCAACGAGTTGTTCACACCAGTATCGACGTTCGGATTGCCGTCACTGATGAAGAATACCTGGTTGCTCCAACCCGGGATCGGGTCGTAGACATCCATGGTCTGCTCAACCGCCGCCGTGAAGTTGGTATTGTCGTTGAACGGACGGTTGGCCAGGATGTTGTCGACCAGCGACTCGAAGGCCGCCAGCGAACTGACCGCCGTGTAAGAGGTAGCGCCTGTGGAGAAGGCCACGATGGTGATCTGTACAGAACCGTCGGTGCCATTGAACAGCGCCTCTCCCGCCGCCCGCACAGCCGCCATCATGGTGGCGAACTCGGTACCGTTGATACTGCCGCTGGAATCCAGCACGAACGCGACGTTGAAGTCCTTGCCGCTGGACTCGGCAACGATGGCCGCGTCGTTCTGGGCTACCGGCGTATCATCATCGACATTGACGGTCAGCGTACCCTTGACGGTGTCACCATCCTTGTCGGTAACCTGATAAGTCAGGGTGAACGGCTGGTTGTTCTCCAGATCGGCGTTAACGTGCAGGATCGGGGCATTCTGAGTCACGGTATAGGCACCCGTGGCGCTGTTCAGCGTCAGTGTCAGCACAGTGGTAGTGCCTTGTTTGACCAGCAGTTGCGAGCCATCCACGCTTGCGTGGTAGGTGAAACCTGCTGGTTCTCCTGAATCCAGCCATTTAACCGTGCCAACACCGTCAGCACCGAAGCTGTGAGCGAGAATGCCGCCATCATTCACCGCGTCGGCGTCATCGGTGCCCTCAGGACCGCCCGCTATGCCGCCAGCTAAGGCGTCATCATCCAACTGTACTGTGGCATTAGTGCTAGTGCTCGGACCATCGTCCTCGAAGTACAGCGCGTTGCTCAGGTCGTACTCCGCTTCGGCCGTGTCGCCATCGCCATCCTCCGCCGTGGCGACCAGC